>JAPHSB010000416.1 GCA_026193295.1 Lysobacterales bacterium | reverse complement strand
GTTCGGCGGTCGGTTTTCTGCTGGCCCCGGTCGCTTACGAGGTGGTGCGCAGCAGGCGCCAGGCGCTGGCTGCGCTGGAGCCCGATGTGGTCAATGCCTTGATGACCGACATGCACGAAGAGGCGCTGGCCGTCGTGCGGCAGGGCGTGGGGCCATCGGTGGCCGTGGAGGATCTGCTGGAAACACGGCATGCCTACATGCGCTACGTCGGCCAGGGGCACGAAATCTCGGTGCCGCTGCCGGTGGAGGATTACGCCGGGGCGCATGGGGAGGTGTTCCGTGAGCTGTTTGAAACCGCCTATCGGCAACTTTACGGGCGGATTATCGAAGGCGTACCGATCGAAGCACTGAGTTGGACCCTGACCATTGCCAAAAAGGGGTCAGAGCCCTTTTTGCCACCCAATAAGGCAGCAAACCCGGAGAAGAACCAGGTAAAAAGGGCTCTGACCCCTTTTTCTCCCATCGGCCGCCAGGCCCTGTTCGACCCGGCAAGCGGCCTGCCGGTCGAGGCATCGGTTTATCTGCGTGGCAACCTGTCGCAGGGCGCTGTAATTGCCGGGCCCGCCTTGATCACCGAGGAGCAAACGACGACCGTGGTGCCGGCGGCCTGGAGTGCGCTGATCGATGCATTTGGCGGTATCGTGCTGACCCGAAAGGAGATGGCGGATGACTGATCGGACAGCCCTTGATGTCGTCCAGGCCCAGATCATCTGGGATCGCCTGCTGGCCGTGGTCGAGGAACAGGCGCAGACGCTGGTGCGGACGGCTTTTTCCACCACGGTGCGCGAGGCGGGTGACCTGTCGGCCGGCGTGTTCGACCGGCGCGGGCGGATGCTGGCCCAGGCGGTAACCGGCACGCCCGGCCACGTCAACGCGATGGCTGCGAGCGTCGGTTTCTTCCTGCAGCGCCATCCGGTCGACAGCCTGCAGCCGGGCGACGTGCTGTTGACCAACGACCCGTGGTTCGGCACCGGGCACCTCAACGACTTCACGGTTGTCACGCCGGTGTTCCGCAACCAAAAGTGCGTTGCACTGTTCGCCGCCACCTCCCACATCGCCGACGTCGGCGGCCT
This sequence comes from Lysobacterales bacterium, assembly GCA_026193295.1. Lineage (GTDB taxonomy): Bacteria > Pseudomonadota > Gammaproteobacteria > Xanthomonadales > SZUA-36 > CALKKN01. The sequence continues at coordinate 12,824 of JAPHSB010000416.1, read as the reverse complement.
CGGCTTCGGCCCGGACGGGCGGCAGGTCTTCGAAGAAGGTCTGAACATCCCGATCGGCTTCCTGTTCCGCGCAGGTGAACTGAATACCGTGCTGCTCGACATCCTGCGCGCCAATGTGCGCGACCCGCTCGCAGCCGAAGGCGACCTGTATTCGCTGACCGCCTGCAACGAGGCCGGGGCGCAGCGCTTGCTGGCCACGATGGAAGAGTTCGCGATGGACGATCTCGATGCCGCGGCTGAGCGGATCATCGGGCAATCCCGCGCAGCCATGCTGGAGGAAATCCGGCAGCTGCCCCACGGCAACTGGTGCAACGCGATGCGCATCGACGGCTACGACGAGCCGGTCGACCTGGTTTGCACGGTGACCATCGGTGAGGACGGCATCGATGTCGATTTCGAGGGCACCTCGGCGGCATGTGCGCACGGCATCAACGTGCCGTTGACCTACACCCAGGCCTATGCCTCTTTCGGAGTACGTTGCGTTATTGGCAACGACGTACCCAACAATGCCGGTTCGCTGGGCGTTGTGCGGGTGACGGCGCCGGACGGATGCATCCTGAATGCGCCGCGCCCGGCCGCCGTTTCGGCTCGCCACGCGGTCGGCCAAATGCTGCCCGACGTGGTGCTGGGCTGCCTGGCCGAGCCGCTGGGCGGCAACGTACCCGCCGAGGGCGCCTCCTGCCTGTTTGGCCCGGTGTTCCTGGGCGGTCGCGGCATGATCCCCGGCGCCAAAGGCGAACCCTTCGTGATCAACGCTTTCTATGCAGGCGGTAGCGGCGCCCGTCCGGGCAAGGACGGCCTCGACTGCACGGCCTTCCCGTCCGGTGTGCGCAGTACGCCGGTGGAGATCAGCGAGAATGCTGCGCCACTGGTCATCTGGCGCAAGGAGTACCGCCCCGGATCGGGTGGCGCCGGCGAATACCGCGGCGGCGTCGGGCAGATCATGGAGTTCGGCCATGTCGACGGCGAGGCTTTTGCGGTCTCCAAGATGTTCGACCGCGTGCGGCACCCCCCGCGCGGGCGCCGTGGCGGTGACCCGGGCGCTGCCGCGGCCGTTTACCTGGTGGACGATCACGGAGCGCGTGGCGCCGATCTCAGGGGAATGGGCCGCGAAATCATCCCGGCCGGCCAGCGCATGCTGCTGGAAACCGCCGGCGGCGGTGGCCGTGGCGATCCGGTTGATCGTGACCCCGAGGTCAAGCGGCGCGATCGCCAAAACGGTCTCTTGTGAGAGTGGCGTGCAGGAGCGGCTTTAGCCGCTCCCACAGGTTCCTCCCCACAAGGCGCAACCATTGGCAGTCTGGGAGCACCTGTTTCACAATGGATGGCATACCCCCAGCCGATTCGGACGATACCCATGCGTGCCAGCCTTTTCTGTCTTCTGCTTTCCTTTAGCGTCGCCGGTGGCGTCTTCTCCCCGTCAGTTCGGGCCGATGACCTGGCGCTGACGCACTGTGCGTTGTTCAACGGTTACGAGAATAGCGTTCGCACAGATACCACGGTGCTGCTGCGCGATGGCCTCATCGAGCGTATAACGGACAGTGACAAGGCCATTCCGGACGGCTACGAAACGATCGATTGCGACGGCAACTACCTGATGCCGGGCCTGTTCGATGTTCACACCCACCTGGACAATCCCGCTGCCATGCGCCGGGCGCTCGACTCGGGCGTGACCACGATCCGCAGCGCCAGCGTGCCTGCTTTCCAGGATGTCGGCCTGCGCGAAATGGTCCGCGCCGGCGCCTTGCCGGGCCCGGACGTGGTGGCGGCGGGCGTCTACGTGACGCCGGATCTGGAGGACAGCATCATGGCCGATCCGCGTCTGGCGGGCTTGTTCCATGGCGTGGCCAGCGAGGACGACCTGCGCCTGGTCGTGAAGGTCAATGCAGATCGCGGCGTCGATGTGATCAAGACCCGCGGCACCGAGCGCGCCGGCCGTTCCGACACCGATCCGCGGGAACAGGTTTACACACGTCGGCAGTTGGAAATCGTGGTCGATGAGGCGGCGAAGCACGGCCTGGAAGTGATGGTCCACGCTCATGGCGACGAGGGCGCCCGGGCGGCGGTAGAGGCCGGCGCCCGCAGTATCGAACACGGCACCTACCTGTCGGAGGATACCCTGCGGTTGATGAAGGACAAGGGCACCTGGTTCGTGCCTACACTTATCACCATGCTGGAAATGAACGAGGAGCAGTACGACCATGTTTTGCGCCTGCGCGGTTCGCACATGGTGCCGCGGCTGGAGCAGGCGATTCGCACCGCTCAACGCCTGGGGGTGAAGTTCGCGACCGGGGCTGACAACTACTACGACGAACAATCGATCAACCGTGTCTCACTCGAGGTCATGCACCTGGTGCGTTTGGGCCTGAGTCCGTTCGAAGCACTGCAGGCCGCCACGGTCAGTTCAGCGGAACTGCTGGGTCTCGCAGACCGCGTCGGCCGCATCGCGCCAGGCTATGAAGCCGACCTGATCCTGTTGCCGGGCAATCCCCTGGAAGACGTGATGGCGCTGCAGGATGTGCTGCTGGTCATCAGCAACGGCAAGGTGGCGCTCAAGCGGATCCCGTTCGGGCTGGAGGCAGACTAAGGCAAACAGAACTCGACAAGAGTTGGCAGGCGCCTCCGTTCCGGACAATCAAGCTGTCAGGAACAATTGATTAGCGCACAGGGACGTCATGAGCGTGTCCTGAACGGAGGCGCCTGCCAGCTCCCTTCCAGGTATGGATTCCGAACAAGTTTGTTTCTATAGATCCCTGATCATCCAGGCATTGCAGCCCGAATGCCCGGTATTGCCGAGCGGCGCATGGATGGCCTGAAAGCCGTGCTTGATGTACAGGCGGCGGGCTTCGCCCATGGTCCCCAGTGTTTCGAGGTAACAACGCCGGTAGCCGGCCTGCCGGGCCGCATCCAGAATCATCGCCAGCAGCTTCGCCCCCATCCCCGTGCCGCGCAATTCCGGCAGGAAGTACATCTTGCGTAGCTCACAGACATCCGCAGGCCCGCCCACAAGCGGCCCCATCCCGCCGCAGCCCAGCACTTGTCCGCCCGCTTCGACCACGAAGAAGGCTGCGTCGGGCGCCGCGTAGGCCTCGTACATGGCGTTCACCTCGGGGTCCGCTATCGAGAAATTGCAGCCAACCGCACCATATTCGGTCATCACCTCGCGGATGATGCGACCGACCGCGGGATTGTCCTGTACGCGCATGGGCCTGATTGTCGCATTGGTTAAAGGCCTGGACTCCATGACGTGACTGCGATCGCGAATGCCGAACGTCAGCGGCCGAAGGTATCGCCGAAAAAGTCGCCTTCGCGCCAGCGGGGCCGTTCAAGCTGGTTGGCGATGATGTCCCCGATGCCGAAGTTCACGCGTGTGAAGCGCGCGGCGGCCCGGTAGTTGATGGGCAGATTCAGGTCGTCACTGGGCGTGTGGTAGTGGTCTTTGAGAAAGCCCTCGAAGATGGCCTTGGTATCGGTGGTCCCATCGGCGGAACTGGTTCCGGTGACCAGGAACACGGCGGGCACGCCCTGCTGCACGAAGCGGTAGTGGTCGCTGCGCACGAAAATATTCTGTTCCGGGAAAGGATCGGGCGTCAGCGCGACGCCTTCCCGGTCGGCGGCCTGCTGCACCGCGTCGCCGATCGTCGAATGCTCGGCGCCGAACGCGATCACATCCCCGAAATCGTACAACAGCAGGGGCATGTCGAGGTTCACGACGCCGGCCAGCTGCTCCCTTGGAATGGTGGGGTTCTGTGCGAAGTACTCGGACCCGACCAGTCCTTTTTCCTCCGCCGTGACGGCCAGGAACAGGACCGAGCGGCGCGGCGCCTCCCGTTCGGTGAACAGGCGCGCCGTTTCCAGCATGACCGAGATCCCTGATGCGTTATCGAGCGCGCCGTTGTTGATGACGTCACCGTGTCCTTCGCCATGCAGCTCACCAATGTGATCGAGGTGCGCCATGTAGACCAGAAATTCACTGTTCAACAGCGGGTCGCCACCGGGCAGGTAGGCCGCCACGTTGGGGCTGGAAATCGACTCGTGACGGCTAGACTGGCCCATGCGAATCTCACCCGGCAACTCGAATCCGGGCAGGGGCTCGCCCGCCTCGTCCCTGGCCAGCAGCTCCGCGAGCTGCAGCTCGGCGCCTTCGAACAGGGCTGCCGCGGCGGGGGAATGGATCATCGCGCCGCCGAGAATCTGCTCGAACCCGGCGAATACCTGACCCTGCTCGTCCAGCCAGCCCATGGATGGCATGCCGACCAGCGATTCGACCCGGCTCCAGGCAAATTTCTGCTCGGTCCTCGGGGTGTGGATCATGATCACGCCGATGGCGCCGCGGCTCACCAGGTTTTTAAGAACTTCGCGGCCTGAAGAAAAGTGTGCGCCCTCCTCGCTGGGAAAATCGAGCGGCTGCCCGCGCAGCACGACCACGACCTTGCCCTCGACATCGAGCCCATCGAAATCGTTGTACTCGAGCAGGGGCGCGTCGATCCCGTAACCTGCGAATACCATCCCGGCCTGCAGCTCCGAGTTGACGTGGGCCAGGCTGGGGCTTCGATAAAATTCCTCGACAAAACGGAACGAACGCACCTGGCCGTCCCGCAGCAGCTCGAGTTTTGCCGAGCCATCGTTCAGCCACGCACGCCGCATTGGCACCTGCTGAAAATAACTGCCGTCGGTGCCGGCCGGCCGCAGACCCATCTGCCGGAACTGGCTTGCCACGTAGTTCGCCGCGATATCGTAGCCTTCGGTGCCGGGCTGCCGGCCGCGCAGCAGGTCATCGGCAAGGAAGGTGATATGAGCCTGGAGGCGTTCCTGCAACGCGGTATCATCTCCTGCCTCGGCACCGTATGTGGAAGCGCCGAAGAGCAGCATAAAGGACAGGACAGAGGTTCGGAACATCGGGCAATCCTCGAGATTGGAGTGGCAAAAACAGGGATAATACCGCGATTCCGTACAAACTTTGCAGCGCAATCGCTGCCAGAATCCATCGGCAAAGGCCCAGGACATGATCGAACTCTATACTTCCCCCACGCCCAACGGCTACAAGGCCTCCATCATGCTGGAGGAGACTGGCATGGACTACACGGTCCATGCTATCGACCTTGCCAAAGGGGAGCAGAAAACGCCTGAATTTCTGGCCATGAACCCCAACGGGCGCATCCCTGTGATCGTGGATCACGACAACGACGACTTCGTGGTGTTCGAGTCGGGCGCCATCCTCATCTACCTGGCCGAGAAGAGCGGGCAGTTGCTGCCGCAGGAAGAGAAGATGCGCTCGCAGGTTCTGCAGTGGCTCATGTTCCAGATGGGCGGCGTCGGTCCGATGATGGGCCAGGCGAATGTCTTCTTTCGCTACTTCCCGGAGAAAATCTCCGCGGCCATTAACCGTTATCAGCATGAGGGAAGACGCCTGCTCAGCGTGCTGGACGGGCAGCTGGCCGGTCGCGATTATTTGTGCGACGAATACAGCATCGCCGACATCGCCACCTGGCCCTGGGCGGTGACCCACGAATGGTCCGGCATCGATGTGAGCGGTCTCGACAACCTGCAGGCCTGGCTGGAGCGGATGGCGCGGCGGCCGGCGGTTGCACGCGGCAGGAAAATTCCCGAGCGTGTTTCCAGCCGCGATACGACCAAGGCCGGGCAAAGCATCATCGTCACCTGATCACAGGGGCGGATTTATCCGCGATTTTGTTTTCTTCGAATATTTCCCGAATAAATTCGGTCCTACATATCCCTCTTCGCGAGATCCTTGCGCGCGTCGCCGCAGGGGTCCTTGCTGCTGAGGAAACGGTCCGCAAAGGACTTGGCCACAATGGACAGTCCGGCCGTGGCAACCGCTGCGGTGCCACCCACGATGGCGCCGGCCGGGTCGAGTTCGATGGAAGGTTTCTTCAGCGTGCCGCCGACCTTGATCAGGGTGTTGATCACGGTGCCCGCGGTGATGCCGAGGCCCTTGCGCGGCTTGGTGTTGAAGGACAGGTTGATCTTCTCGGTTTGCAGATCGACGGTGCCTGAGCTGAAAATCGTAATGCCCTCCGTGTGGAAGACCACCGGGCGAACATCGATTTTTCCCTCACTGATGTTTGCGGCGATGACTCCACAGTCGATACGGGTGTAGTCATTGGTTTCGGCCAGCGGGTTCAGTACCTCGAACAGTTCGGTCAGAAAATCCGAGAACAGCAGATCGACGCCAGCTGAAGCAACCTGGCCCGGTCCCGCGTAGGCGCGCAGACGCCCGTCCAGGCTACTGGCCATCTCGCGCAGGGTGAACCCGGTGCCGTGCAGCATCAACTCAAGGTCGGTCGAGGGATACGTGGCAATGTCCTGGCCGGGAGCCGCGGCGAGTCCCAGGCGGAGCCCCTTACCCGCCAATTCCACGTCGAGGACCGGCTTGGCGCCGCTGTCGTCGAGCACCGCGCTCCCACGGAGCGTGCCTGATTTATCTCCGGTCAGCGAAAACGGTGCAAACTCCAGCCGGTTGGAGCCCAGCAGAACGCCCAGCTCGACATCGCGCAGCTGCGTGTTGCCGCGGTCGATCTCGACCACGTTCAGAACGACGTCGACTTCAACGCCGTAGTCCTTGATCCACATCATGCTGGTATCGTCAAAGACGTAGGCGGAAGAAGACTTGGCGGGGGCAGGCGGTTCCTCCGCGTCACCGGTATTCCACTGACTCAGATCGAGGAACGGGGACGCGAGGCTTCCGCTGACCTTTTTCGGCGTTCCGAGCCCGACCTGCAGGTTGCCACCCATCCGGGACTTACCAAGCCGCGCTTCGATGTCCGACAGATCAAAAGCCGCGGATGCACCCGCTGCCCGGAATGTGAGCGAAAATGGCTCAGGCACGAAGGCCCGTCCGAGCCACGGTTCCAGCTGTGATGCGTCCGGGCCACCGGCTTCGATGTTCAGCTCAAAGCGCTCGCCGGCAAAGATGTCGCCCGTGATGCCTGCTTCGAAATCTCCCAGGGTCAGACGCACGTCTCCGAGCTGGGTCCGGTCGGGGTGGTTTTGCAGCCTGCCTGCTGCCGTGAAGGGCAGGTCGGGCCATTTCGCATCGGGCGCCAGGAATTTCAGCAGCGTCAGGCTCGGCAATTGAACGTCAATATCGGCATCGAGCCTGAGCGGCTCCTGAAGGTCGGGAATGCGGCCCGAAATGGCCAGTCGGATCTTGCCCACGGTGCCCTGGTGCGTCTGGAAGCGCAGTCCCTTACCCTCGGGTTTGAGCGTGGCGTTGAGCTGCATCGCCTCGTGAGGCAGGCCCTCTTGACCGAACAGCAAGGCAAGCATGGCCACGTCCGGGCTGTCGATCTGCATTTCAAAGTCGCTGCCGGCCAGCCGCTGCCCCGGATTCAGGTAGCCCTCGAGAGTGACTCGGTGTCCAGCCATATCCAGACTCACCGCTTCGAACCTGAGCCGCTGGTCCAGGCGGCTGATCCGCCCCTGCGCGGTGAGAGGGGCTTCTGGCAGGTTTTCCCGGCCGAACAGCCGGCCCAGGTCGGCGGCGCTGGGGCTGATCAGTTGGACATCGACCGAGCTCCCCGTGTAGGGCTTGCCGGGATTGATCTGGCCGGAGACTCGGGCATGGTGCCCGGCCACTGTGAGTTCAACGGACTTCAGTACGATCGGATCCCCCGGGCGGCCGAACCGGCCGCTGAGTGACAGCGGCGCCGCAGGCAGATCCTCGCGGCCAAACATGCGGCCCAGCTCGGCAGCGCTTGGGCTGTCCAGCGAGACGTCAACCGCGCTGCCCGTGAAGGGTTTGGCCGGGTTGACGATGCCATCGACGGACGCTTCGTGCTCACCGAGCATGACGTGCAGGCTGCCTAGCTGGATCATTGCGTCGGACCTGGCAACGCGCCCCCCGGCTTGTAAGGGAAGGGCGGGAAACGAGTCGAGCCCAAACCTCTCGGCCAGCGCCGCGGCATTGGGGGACTCGAGGTTGAAGGCCAGGTCCGGTTCGAAGAGTCCACCCAGGGTACCCAGCTGGCCGTCGACGTCGAGCGCGCTGTCCACAAAACCGAGTTTGGCCTGGGTCGAAAACAGGCCGTCCGCGTCGCTTCGGATCACGCCATCCAGGGTTGCCGCCCCGCTGGTGGCGGTGGGCAGGCGGGCCAGACCCCTCCAGCGGCCGATTTCATCACTTGCCCCGTGGACGGTCAGCTCAGAATCTGCGTAGGTCGGCGCCCGTCCCAGCACGCCGGCCACTTCGAGACGGTCCTGGCGGGTCTCCAGGGCCAGCTTATTGGCCCGGGCGACGCCATCGTCGATCGATACTTCGGCCTGCAGGACGAAAGGCTCGGACACCATGCCATCTACCCCCAGCGTTGCGCCAAGGGCCTCCAGGTCTGGCCCGCTCAGCGCCACCTTCAGCGCGCCGGTCTGCGGTCGCACCAGGCGATCCAGTTGTCCGGAGGCATCGATTTGCAGGCTGCCCAGGTCGCCCTCGACACCCACTTCTGTCATCTGACCCTCGGTATCGAGGGTCAGGCGAAAATCGAAAGCGCCCGAGCTGACCGCCGGCGCGTTGAAATGGTCCAGCACAGCGGCCATTTCCGGCCCCTGCAAGTTGAACGTGAGGTTGGCGCCCCGGCCGGTAGCCGGTTCTTCGATCGATCCCGAGCTGCGCAGGCTGTTGCGGCCCATACCCAGCTCGACCTCGTACTTCAGGGGCTGGCCGTGCATGAGCGCTCCGGCAGGCGCCAGCTTGCCCGTGAAGGACAAAGCCTCGTCATTGATCCGGCCGGCCCCGCTGCCCTGCCAGCGATCACCATCGATCAGACGGAGGGCGAGCTCGAACACCTCAAGCTGCAGTGGCTGCTTGCGGTCGGGTGCGTCATGGCTCAACCGGCAATTGCGAATCTGCGTATCCAGCAACAGCAGCGGCAGGCCCGAAGCGGGCTCGGGCCCGGCTTCGGCTTCCGGCAGCACGTCCCAGTTGGCGGCGCCCACCTCGTTTTCAATCAGCTGGATTTCGCAGTCTTCGAGCAGCAGCGAAGGAATGACCGGGGTGTCTCCGAGCAGGCTGAGCACGTCCAGGGCGACCCGCAGGCGACCCAGCGAGAGCATCTCCGGCGAGTCTGCCCAGGTGGCGTTCTGGAAGCGGATGCCTTGGGCCTCGATGATCGTCTCACGGCCCAGATCAAGTTGCAGCCGACCGTCTACCACGAGTTCACGCCCGGTTTTTTTGAGCACGTAGGCGCTCAGCTGTGACTTCAGAAAATCTTCGTTCTGCAGCAGGTACCATGCCGCTCCAATGATGACCGCGACAAGCACGGCCAGCAGCATCAGCTTGTTCAGGAGAAAGCGGCGCATGGTCAATTCAATTATATCGCCAATTGTTGCGAGACCGCTGACCTGCCGGTCGAGCGCTCAGGTGTCGAGGCTGATGTCCTCGTTCATGAACCAGCCATAAAACGCGACCGCCGCGACCGCGATCAGCACCGCCTGCATGGTGCCGGTCAGCGGCAGGCTGGTGAAGACCTGCGCGATGGGATCGGACAGCAGCAGGGCGCCGGTGACGCCAAATGCGGCGCCGACCAGCCCGAAGATCGCCAGGATCAGTCGCCGGCGGCGCTGTTCACGCTGCGCCCGGTGCATCACATTGAGGACGAACTCATCGGATGGCGGCGTTTCGTGGAACTCCAGCAGCCGGTCCAGTTCGCGGTCAGTGTTCAGTTCAGGCATGTTGCGCCTCGTTGGCCGGGTCCGTCCCGGCCGTCGAAAAGGAATGATCATTGTCTTTCAACCATTGTTGCAGTTTTTGCCGGCCGCGGGAAATGTGGGTTTTGACCGTTCCCAGCGGCAGGCCTGTGATGTCGACGATTTCCGGATGCGTCATGCCGGTCGCGTAGGCCAGGGTGATGCAGGCCCGCTCCTCGGCGCTGACCAGCCGCATCAGGCGCGGCAGCAGGATTTCGGCATCCACCGCCTGGCCGGGGTCGAAGCCCGCATCCGGCGGTTCGGCCATGACCTGCTGACGCTGATGCTTGCGGCGGAACTGCAGGAACTGCCGGTAGGCGATGGTGTGCAGCCACGACGAGAACGTGCCGCTGCCTTTCCAGCCCGGGATCTTGCGGTAGGCCAGCAGGAAGGTCTCCTGCGCCAGGTCGTCGGCCGTGCCGTGATCGCCCGCCAGCAGACGCCGCAGGAAACCGCGGATCGCCCCCTCGTGGCGCTCCACCAATTGCTGGAAAGCCGCCTGGTCATCCGAGCCGGCGACGCGCGCCGCCAGCTCGAGGTCGGAAATCATGCCGGTCCGCCTCTCAGTCCTTGTTCATTTTCCATACCAGCAGAAAACCACCACCCAGCAGCAGCGGGAACATCGATCCGGCGCGGATGCCGTTGACAACGGTGGCATCGTCGAAAAACAGGCTGCACAGCAGGCCCGCCACGCCAAGCGCCAGGAAGATGACGCCGCGGCGCAGGTCGCGCACCCGCGGATTGACCGCTGCGCCCAGCTGCGAGAGCAATTCGGGGCTGAATTCATTCCCGGTCGCGATCGCTTTCTGCACGGTCTCCATAACCGTCTGGCGGTTTTTGTGGTTCCAGTAAAAATAGCCCAGCGCAATGGCGCCGAGGACCAGGAACAGGACAATCGGAATGAGTTCTTCAGCCATTTGATATCTCCATTAAGCAGGTGTTTTTCGGCCTTACATCTGTATGAGGCCGCTTCGCGGCCGAATGGATGCATCCACTGCGTTTTTAGGGCTCTTTTCCCTCGATGAACCGGACAATGCTTGCCGCCACCAGCTCACTGGTCTCCGGCGACATGATGTCGCCGGCCAGCACGTGATTGCTGGGATCGCCGGATGACGGAACCGCGATCAGCTCCCGGTGTGGACTGTCCATCTGCGCGAATGCGGAAGTGATCCGCCCCGTGTCGACTACCGTATCGGCCGGAGAATAGATCACCAGGATCGACTGCTCGAGGTGCATCGGCAGCTTGCCCCGCACGTACTTGACCAGCCGCATCATTTCGATCACGGCGTCCATCGGGTAGGTGGTCGCCCAGTAGCGCGCCTGCAATGGGTTCCGCGGTGTCCAGCTGCGCGTGTCGCCGGCGACCAGGTAGGCCAATTGGGGTCCGCCGGGCCAAGTCAGGAACTCGGCGTTCGGGTCGCTGGGTGCGAAATTGGGCGACAGCAACACCAGGGTGCCGACCCGGTCGAAGGCCGGATGACCGGCCATCGCGAGCGCCAGCGTCGCCCCCGTAGAGGTGCCCATCAGCACGATCTCCTCGCCGATGGCGGCGCCGATCGCCAGCGCCTCGGCCGCATCGTCGAGCCAGTCCTCGGCCTGCACGTCGGCCAGGGCGCGCTGCATCTGCCCGTGGCCCCTGAGGCGGGTTTCGAACAGGTTCGCGCCGAGGGCGTCGGCCACCACCTCGGCGACCGGTGCGATTTCCTGGCGGGTCGCCGAAAAACCGTGCAGGTAGACGACGGCATGCTGCGTTTTCGAACCGCTGTGGCCGCCGAACCAGTGAATCCGTTTCTCGGTGTCAGGTATCAGCGGGTTGGCGAGGCCGGCCAAGCGTTCGCGGTCGGCCAGCCAGGCATCGAGGTCGCCGGCCACGGCCGGTGTCGCGGCCTGGTTGACCAGGGCCGGCGGCGCGGTGACGAACAGGATCGCCACGAGCGCCACAACAAGCACGACAAGCCCGGTCCGAATCCTGCGCCTCATGTACCTCAGATCACCCGTTCGTCAGACCCGCCGGCAAACAGCTGAAGGGTCCGTCCATCTTAGGCGATCGTGCGATCAGAAGCGCGCCCGCAGCGTCACGCCGAAGGTGCGCGGCTGGTTCGGATAACCGCTGTAGGTTCCCGGCTGCGCAACCCCCGGGAAAGCCGTCGTGATGTATTCGTCGTCAGTCAGGTTGCGGCCCCACAGCATCACTTCCATGCCGTTGCTGAAGCCGATACCGAGGCTGGCGTTGAACTCGCTGACCTCACGCGAGGCGACCTCCGGCGGTACGTTTTCGATGACCGGAACCTCGTCCTGGTAAACATACTCACCGCGCAGGAAAGCCTGCAAGGAGCCGATGTCGAAATACCAGGTGGCGGAGGTCACCATGCTGAACTCGTGAATGCCTGGCGGCTTCGTGCCGCTGAGATCCACGGGCCCGTCGACACCCTCGGCGCCGACGAAGGAATCGTATTTCGGGTCCAGCCAGGTGCCGGAGAACGTCAGACGCAGCGGATCGATGGGGTTCCACAGGGCATCCACCTCGATGCCGGTGGTGGATTGCTTGCCCGCGTTGGCCAGCACGAAGCCGGTGCCGACGAAGATATTGGACTGGAATCCCTTGATCGACTGGTCGAACAGGGCCACGTTCAGCTGCGTCCGGTCCCACTGGCCCTTGAAGCCGAGTTCGTAAACCGTGGACTCCTCGGGGCCGGCGTAGCGCGTACCGGCCGTCATGTTGGGAACCCCCAGCCCGGCGCCAATCAGTGCGGGAATGTCGTTGGCAAACGGCCGCGAGTCACGGCTCAGGTTCCACGAGGTCGCCTTGAAACCGGTGCCGGCGCTGGCGTAAACATTGATGTCGTCCGTTGCCTGGAAGGCGACGCGAGCCGTCCAGGTGACCTTGTCGTCATCCGAGGTTCCAGGCTCGACCGCGTTGGGGAAATCCACGAACGGTGGCAAAAACTGCAGGGGTTGCAGGCCCAGCAGCGGATTGCAGAACGGCCCCGTTTCCGGAGCGCAGGAGACGCCGCTCAGGGCCAGGGCGGTGGCCGCCGCACCGGGATTGGCTGCGATGTTTTCGGGCGTCGGCGGCAACCCGGTCAGTTGGGCAAAAATGGCCGCGAAGCCGACCTGGACCG
>JAPHSB010000234.1 GCA_026193295.1 Lysobacterales bacterium | reverse complement strand
TTGTTGAAAAGCGTTCCACGCCCGATTCATACTGGCATTCAATGAATGAAGCCGCGCGCAATTGGCAGCAGGTCGCAACGGACTTGCGCGCCCTCGTCGACACCCGCTTCGTGATCGACGACCGCGAAACGTTGCGCCCGTACGAGTGTGACGGGCTCTCCGTGTATCGCGAAATGCCCCGCCTGGTGGTCATTCCCGATTCGGTCGAGGAGGTCTGTGCGCTCATGGCTTACTGCCACGGCTCGCAGATCCCGGTCGTGGTGCGCGGCGCCGGCACCAGCCTGAGCGCGGGAGCCATGCCGCACGCCGATGGCATCGTGCTGTCAATGGCGAAATTCACCCGCGTCATCGAGATCGACGCCGCTTCGCGACTGGCGCGCGTGGAGTGCGGTGTGCGCAATCTCGCGATCAGCGAAGCGGCCGCACCCCATGGGCTCTACTACGCGCCGGACCCGTCTTCGCAAATCGCCTGCACCATCGGCGGCAACGTCGCCGAAAATTCGGGCGGCGTGCACTGCCTCAAATACGGCCTGACCGTGCACAACGTGCTGCAGGCGACACTGGTCTCGGTCGAGGGCGAGCGGCTGACCGTGGGCGGCGAAGGGCTCGACAGCTGTGGGCTGGATCTGCTGGCGCTCGTGATCGGTTCGGAAGGTATGCTGGGCGTGGTCACGGACGTCACCGTGAAGTTGTTGCCCCGTCCGCCGGTGGCGCGCGTGGTGCTGGGCGCCTTTGACGACGTGGAGCGGGCCGGGGAGGCCGTCAGCCGGATTATCGGCGTCGGCATCATCCCGGCCGGGCTCGAGATGATGGACCACCTGGCCATCGTCGCCGCGGAGGACTACGTCCGGGCGGGCTACCCGGTCGATGCGCAGGCTCTGTTGTTGTGCGAACTGGACGGCAGCGAGGCCGAGGTGGAGGAGTCCACCCGGCGCGTGGCTGACCTGTTGCAGGAGCAGGGCGCGACCCGGGTGCAGGTATCCCGCACCGATGCAGAACGAGAGCTGTTTTGGAAGGGCCGCAAGTGCGCTTTTCCGGCCATCGGCCGAATTTCCCCTGATTACTACTGCATGGATGGCACCATTCCTCGCCACCAGCTGGCCGTCGTCCTGCGCGAGATGCGAGACATGTCCGAGCAGTTCGGGTTGCGCGTGGCCAATGTTTTCCACGCCGGTGACGGCAACCTGCACCCGCTGATCCTGTTCGATGAAAGCGTGCCGGGCCAGCTGGAGCGGGCCGAGGCCTTCGGCGCGGCCATCCTCGAGCTCTGTGTCCGGGTGGGTGGCTGCATCACCGGCGAGCACGGCGTGGGCATGGAGAAAATCCGCCAGGTGCCGCTGCAATTCAACGACGCCGAGTTATTCCAGCTGGGCCTGATCAAGCTGGCCTTCGACGAGGGTGAACTGCTCAACCCGGGCAAGGGCATCCCGATTCTCAGGCGCTGCCAGGAGTATCGCTCACTGGGCCAGCGGCCGGCATCCGCCTTGGCGGATTCCTGAGGGCGGGCCGATGGCGGATCGAAGCAGGGAACTGGTCGAACGGATCCGGCAAGCGATCGCCGTCAACACGCCGCTGCGGATTGTGGGCCAGGACAGCAAGGCCTTCATGGGGCGGCGCGCCGCCGGCGAGGTCGTCTCCACCGCCGGGCACACGGGGCTGATCGAATATGAGCCGACCGAACTGGTTGTCGCGGCGCGGTCCGGCACCAGGCTTGACGAACTGAATGAGCAGCTCGAAGCGCACGGTCAATGCCTGGGCTGCGAACCACCTGAGTTCGGCGGCGCTACGATCGGCGGCACGCTGGCCTGCAACCAGTCGGGTCCGGCTCGGCCCTGGCTGGGTTCGATCCGCGATCACGTGTTGGGCATTCGCCTGGTCAATGGCCGGGGAGAGCATCTGCATTTCGGCGGCCGCGTGATGAAGAACGTGGCCGGCTACGACGTCTCGCGTCTGCAGGCCGGCGCGATGGGTACCCTGGGCCTGATCACCGAAGTGACCTTGCGCGTGTTTCCCCGCCCGGAGAGGCGGGCGACGGCCGTGCTCGAGATGGACGCCGTCGAGGCCCTTCGGGTCATGAGCGAAGAGTCGCGGGAAGGCGGGCCGCTGAGCGGTGCTTGCTGGGTCGACGGGCGGCTGTTTCTGCGCTATTCCGGGCTCGATGCGGCCGTCGCAGATCGCCTGCGGCGGCGCGGCGGCGCGGCGCTGCAGGGTGACGAGATATTCTGGCGGAATGTGCGGGAGCAGCGGCTGGAGTTCTTCAGCGGCGACGGGCCGCTGTGGCGCATTTCGGGCCGGTCGGCCGCCACGCACGGAGGCGATGGCCCATGGTTGCTCGATTGGGGCGGCGCGCAGCGTTGGCTGCGCGGCTCCCGGGAATGGCCTGAGCTGATATCACTTGCGGAGAGCATGGGTGGGCAGCTGGGCCTGTACCGCGGCGGCGATCGTGATGGTGAAGTGCTGCATCCCAGGACACCGGCTCAACAGCGCTTGCATCGGGCGCTGAAGCAGGCGTTCGACCCACAGGGGATTTTCAATCCCGGCCGCCTGTACAGCTGGATGTAGGGGTGGGGCAGCGATGAAAACGAATCTGCATGCCGAATTCGCCGGCCTGCCGGCGGCCGCGGATGCCCGGGCCATCGTCGGCAAGTGTGTGCACTGCGGCTTCTGCAACGCGACCTGTCCGACCTACCTGGAGCTCGGCGACGAGCGGGACGGCCCGCGCGGCCGCATTTACCTGATCCGGCAGTTGCTCGAGACCGGCCAGGCGGGCGCCAATACCCGTCGTCACCTGGATCGCTGCCTGACCTGCCGCGCCTGTGAAACCACCTGTCCCTCGGGCGTCGAGTACGGCCGCCTGGTGGATTTCGGGCGCGAGGCGCTGGAAACGCGGACCGCGCGGACAGGGGTCGATCGCGCCGTGCGCCGTGCGTTGCGGCTCATCGTGCCGCATCGTCGGCGCTTCGGGGCGCTGTTGCGTATTGGCCAGGCCCTGCGGCCCCTGCTGCCGCGTGCCGTGCGCCGAAAGGTGCCGGCGCGCCAGCAGCGGCTGCCGGTTCGGCCCGAGACGCACCCGCGCCGGGTCATTCTGCTCGACGGCTGCGCCCAGGCTGCCGCTACCCCGGCCACCAACGACGCGGCGGCCCGGGTGCTCGGCCGCCTGGGCATCACGGCGGTCCGCGTGGCGGGCGCCGGCTGTTGCGGCGCGGTCAGTTATCACCTGTCGGCGCACCGGGAAGCGCGCGAATTCATGCGGCACAATATCGATGCCTTGCTGCCGGTCATTGAAGCCGGCGCCGAACACATCGTATCGAGCGCCTCGGGTTGCGGCGTGCTGCTCAAGGACTACGGCGACATCATGCGTGACGACCCCGAATACGCCGCACCCGCGGCGAGAATCTCGGCCCTGACGGTGGATCTGTGTGAGCTGCTGCACG
>JAPHSB010000282.1 GCA_026193295.1 Lysobacterales bacterium | reverse complement strand
TTCATCAAGACCTGCACCTACCAGAAGGTGACCGAAGAGGCTTCGGTGGTAGTGGGCGGCTATTGTTCGCGCCTCTGCGCACTCGAGGGTTTCGCCGGCCACAAGGAACAGGCGGATATCCGATTGAGGCGATATGGCTAGACAAAACCCAGGCTCGAAGAAACGCGTGACGTCCTACGACGTCGCCCGCGTGGCGGGCGTGTCGCAGTCCGCGGTGTCACGTGCCTTTCGCCCGGGCCTGAGCGTGTCGGACAAGACCAGGACCAAGGTCATGAAGGCGGCCAAGAAGCTGGGCTACAAGCCCAACGCCATCGCGCGGATGCTGATCACCCAGCGCTCGGGCATGGTGGCGGTGATCATCTCCTCTATTTCGAACCTCGTCTATCCGGAACTGCTGTCCCGCGTCACCGATCAGCTGTCGGCGCGGGGCGTCCGCGTCCTGTTGTTCACACTGGACCATTCCGACCAGTTGGAAGAACTTCTGGAACAGGTGTGGACCTTCCAGGTGGACGGTGTGATCGCGCTGACCGCGCACTTTGATCACCGCGACATCGCCCAGTTCGAGGAACACAACATCCCGGTGGTGCTGTATAACCGGCAGGTTCCGGACCATCCCGTCAATACGGTCTGCGTCGATCACTCGCAGGGCATCCGCCAACTGATCGACCTGCTGGTGGAAAACGGCAATAAGCGCTTTATCGTGCTGTCCGGCCCGCCCGACTCCGACGTGGCCAACGAACGCCGGCGCATCGCCCTGGAGCACTTGGCAGAACACGGTTTTGCCGACGTGCCGGTCCTCTACGGGGATTTTTCGTACCAGTCGGGTAAGGACTGTTTCGCCGAATGGATGCAGGACCATGGTGCCCCCGATGCCGTTGTCTGCAGCAACGACACCATGGCCATTGGCTGCATCGACCAGGCCCGCGGCACGCACGGCATCGATGTCCCCGAGCAGATGTCGGTGGTGGGCTTCGACGGCATGTATGCGGCTTTCTGGACCGGCTACGAACTGACCACGGTTCGGCAGCCCGTCAACCAGATGGCCAAGGCCGCCGTCGATATCCTGATGGAGCGCATCGAGAACCCGGATGCGCCGCCTGAAAAGCGCGTACTCGCAGGCACCCTGATCCGCGGCAAATCGGCCCGCGCCTGATCCTGGCTTCTCGATGCATCCGGTCTTGCTGTTGCCGGGCACGCTGTGCACCGGCGCGATATTCGAACACCAGATCAAGGCGCTGGAGCCATTGGCATCGCGCGTCGAGGTCGTTCAATTCCGCCGCGAACGCAGCATCGAGGAGATGGCCGCCACGGTGGCGCAGCGTATCCCGACCGGCACTTCGGCTGCGATCGCCGGCTTCTCGATGGGCGGCATGGTCGCCCTGGCGCTGGCCCGGCAGGCGCCTGAGAAGATTGCAAGGCTGGCGCTGCTCAACAGCAACCACCACGGCGACCGCGTGGAGCGCCGCGCCCTGCGCCTCAATCAACTGGCGGCCGCCACCGAAAGCGACCTCCCCGGCCTGATCGAGCGCGACTACCTGCCCCGTTACCTGCACCGCCAAAGGCCCGGACACCGGACCCTGATCCTCGACATGGCGCGCGAATTGGGGATGGATTGTTTTCGGGCGCAGACGGCCGCGCTGGCCGACCGACCGGATGCGAGCGTATCGTTACGGGCGCTCGACTGCCCGACGCTCATTCTCGGAGCTACCGACGATCCCTTGTGCCCGCCTCCGGTCCAGTTGGAAATGCACCGACTTGCCGCTCACAGTGACTTGGTGATGCTGGGCGACTGCGGACACTTCTCCACGCTGGAACGCCCGGAGGCGGTCAGCGACGCTATGCGCAGTTGGTACCTGGAAAAAAATTTGGGGTCAGAGTAAAAACTCCAGCATGTAAAATTTGGGGTCAGAGTAAAAACTCCAGCATGGAGTTTTTACTCTGACCCCAAATTTTGCACAAATTGGTTAGCTAACCAACCGCTTTCTTGGATCCGCCGCCCTGCGCGGTTAACGGCTCGGACAGTTCGCATTCAATTGCTGTCATGGCAAGATCTTCGGCGGCGGCTTCGTGCCCGGGCGCATTATTGCCAGTCACGGGCCGGATGAGGACAGGCCATACCATATCCATCTCCGGCGTCACCTCTTTTTGCTTTTGTTTCTTGAGGCGTTCGCGGGTTTTTCGCCTTGCGGCGTCTGCTTCAGCCTGGGATTTCCGCATTTTCCAGATCACGCCGGATACCACCAAGGCCAGAAAAGCCAAAATGATGAATGCTTTCATGCTCAAGCCCCCTTTGACTTCCGGGAAACTATCGCTTTTCCCAATGAAGCCTGGTCAGCTTGCCAACGCACCTTGAGATGCGAAGGTCAAGAAAACAGACACTTCCATGTGATCCCTGTCGAATTCCCGGCACAGCCTCCGTGGCGTGCCTTCCGTTACTCACAGTCAGGTGAATTCTAGCACAAACGCGACCAGGCGCGGTACGGGGGCCTGGAATTCACTTCGACCAGGCCATGGCATAAATTGGGCCCGACCCTTTTTCGTGGTGCTATGATCAGAATGGGCAGCGCCCCGACTGGGAAGAACAGCTCTATCAACCACCGCAAACAAAACTTTCTGCCTCTGAATACTTGATGAGTAGCCCTTCATGAAGAAATTCTTCGTAACCGCCGCCATCGGCGGCATGTTGTTCCTGGTGCCACTGGTTTTCGTGGTGCTGATCTTTGGCAAAGCGTTTCAGATCATGACCCGGCTGGCCGAGCCCATCAGCAAGCTGCTCCCGGTGGATCACATTGCGGGAATTGGCCTCATCAACGTCGTGGCAGTTCTGCTGATACTGTTGATTTGCGTCATGGCCGGGTTAATCGCCAAGGGGCCGCTGGCACAGTCTTTCTACAAGAAACTCGACGGTCTTTTAGCCCAGTTGGTACCCAGCTACATCTGGACCAGGACCGTGGTCAGGAATCTCGCGGGCGATGTAGACACGGAACAGTTCAAGCCCGTTTTGGTAACCCTCGACGACCAGCTGCTGCTGGCCTTTGAAATGGAGCGCAGCCCCGACGGACTGGTCGTCGTATTCATGCCCGGCGCACCCGATGTCCAAAGCGGCACGGTCGCCTATGTGACTGCAGACAGGGTCCAGCCGTTGGCGACGAGCCTGTTGGAAATCAACAGGACTTTGAAGCACATGGGAAAGGGCGCTGCGGCACTCTTGCCTGCAAAACCATAGCGCTCTGGCCAGAGCAAACAACCACAAACTGACGCTGAGTCTGCGCAGTCTGTTGATCAAGCGGGGAAGGACTCACCCTCCCTGGAGGTCCAGCAGTCGCTGGTAGTCCTCGTCGGTCACGGTGTGGTAACCCGGGGACGGAAAGGCCTGGAAGCCACGCCCGCCGTCGATGTAGATGGACTGGCCGAAAATAAAGTCGGAGTCTTCGCTGGCCAGGAACACCGCCAGCCGCCCGCATTCCTTTGGCGTACCGATGCGGCCCTGCGGGGTGCGCGACAGGATGGTGTCCATCAACTCCTTGTCGGAGCCGACGCGGCGCATCAGTTCAGTTTCGATCGGCCCGGGCGCCATCGCGTTGACCTTGATGTTGTGCGGCGCCAGCGCCACCGCCTGCACCTTGGTCAATTGCTGGATACCACCCTTGGAGACGGTGTAGACCACCTGGGCATCAAGCGCCAGGTAAGCCATCACCGAGGACATGTTGATGATGACGCCGCCCTGCCCCTGCCGGATCATCTGTTGCGCGGCCTTCTGACCGCCGAAGAACATGCCCTTCAGGTTGACGTCCATGATTCGATCATACTGATCTGGCGTAATGTCGAGAAAGTGGGTCTTGCTCGAATCGTTGATGCCGGCGTTGGCGACGTAAATATCGAGACGGCCGAAACGCTCGACCGCTGCTGCGACAATGGCGTCGAGATCGGCCATCTCGGCCACGTCGCATTTCGCGAACAGGGCCTCGCCCCCCGCCTGCTCGATCTCCTTCACACCGGCCTGGCCGGTTTCCTCGTTGCGGCCGCCGATCACTACCCTGGCGCCTTCCCGGGCGAACTCCAG
>JAPHSB010000110.1 GCA_026193295.1 Lysobacterales bacterium | reverse complement strand
TGCAAGGCAGCTGCGAACCACGGCCAGTCGCAGTTCCCGGGACTGGCGGGCGCAGCACGCCGTCGGGTCCGACACCCGCCGACGACGGCAACCGGACCCGCCGCTGCGCGGTTCCATGCAGTGTTGGCAGGCCCTAGCCGTCGAGTTTAAGCGTCGGTCCCAGCGGCAGTTCGCGGAAGCGCTTACCGGTGGCGGCGAAGATCGCGTTGGCTGTGGCCGGCGCGATCGGCGGAACGCCCGGTTCGCCGACCCCGGCCGGCGGTGCCTCGCTGTCCACCAGGTGCACCCGGGTGTCCGGCGTCTGGCCGATACGCAGCACGCGGTAGTCGTTGAAGTTGCCCTGGTCGATCCGCCCTTTCGATGCCGTGATCTGGCTGTCGCGGGCCAGGCTCAGGCCGAAGATCACTGCGCCCTCCTGCTGGGCGCGCACCCGATCCGGGTTGACGTAGGTGCCGCAATCGATAGCGATATCCACCCGCGGGACACTCCAGCTGCCGTCCTCGGCCACGGCCACCTCGACGACGGCGGCGACATAGCTCAGGAAGCTGTACTGGGCCGCGATACCGAGGCCGTGGCCGGGCGCCATTGGGCGGCCCCAGCCGGCCCGCTCGGCCACCAACTGGATCACGTTGCGCAACCGGCCGGTCTCGAAAGGATAGTTCTCGGTGGCTTCCAGGCCCAGCGCCGCCACGTCGATCTCGCGATCGGCCCCGAGCAACTGCAGCAGGTTTTCACGTGGGTCGACACCGCGCGCATGGGCAATTTCGTCGCTGAAGGAATTGATGGCGAACGACTGGAAGATGTTGCAGACCGAGCGCAGCCAACCAATGCGCACCTTGGCTTCGATCGGTCCGGTCTCCAGGCGCAAATTGGGAATCGCGTAAGGCACATTCTGGGCCCCGAGGCCGAGTTCGAGCGGCACCGGTTCCCGCGTCGCGGCGTCGAAGGTGGAAAAGATGCTGGGGTAGCACAGCCGGTGACGCCACGCGGTGACGATGCCTGCCTCGTCCAGGCCGGCTTCCAGCCGCTGGGCGCTGACAGAATGGAAATAGTCGTGCCGGATGTCGTCCTCGCGGCTCCACTGCACGAGCACCGGGGCACCCAGCTGTTTCGAGAGGTAAACCGCTTCCTCGGCGAAATCGCATTTCGATTTACGCCCGAAGGCCCCGCCGAGCAAAGTCACGTTGACGCGGATCTGGGCGGGCGTGAGCCCGCTCACCGCTTCGGCCATCGGGATCAGGGACTGCGGATCCTGGACCGGGGCCCAGATTTCGCAGAACTCCGGCGTGACCGACGCAACCGCGGCCGGCGGTTCCATCGGCGCATGCGCCAGGTGCGGCGCGTAGTATTCAGCCGCCACGGTTTGTACGGCCCCGGCCAGCGCGGTGTCGGCATCGCCCTCGTTGCGTACGGGCGTTCCCGGCCGGCGCACCGTCTCCAGCATGGCGGCTTTGTAGGCTGCCGAATCGTAATCCGCGTTCGCGCCGTCCTCCCACTCGACCGACAACAGGTCCCGGCCCTTCAGTGCGGCCCAGGTGTTGGAGGCGATCACGGCGAGACCGCCCAGCGCCTTGTACATAGCGGGTGGTTCGGCCGCCGGTATTTCGATGACCTGCTCGACGCCGGCCACGGCCAGGGCGGCAGTCGCGTCATACGATTTGACCTTGCCGAAAACCACCGGCGGCCGGGCGATGGCCGCGAACTTCATGCCCGGCAGACGCGTGTCGGCGCCGTAGTTGGCGGTGCCGTGGGTCATGTCGTGCATGTCGACGATCGGCAGTTCCTTGCCGATGTAGCGGAACTGGTCACGCGACTTGAAGGCAAGCTGTTCCAAACCCGGCACCGGCAGTTCGGCTGCGCCGGCCACCAGCTCACTGTAATCCAGCACCCGGCCGGACGGCTGGTGCACCACCGTGTGCAGCTCGGCGCGGCACTCATCGACGTCTACGCCCCACTGCTTGGCCGCCGACTGCTCCAGCATCCGGCGCACGGTCGCGCCGGCTTCGCGCATGCGCTGCATGAAATCGCGGACCGAATGGGAACCGTCAGTATTCTGATCGCCGTACTTTGCATCGCCTGTGGCCTGTTCAACCACAACCCGCGCCCAGTCCGCTTCCATCTCGTCGGCGAGCACGGCCGGCAGCCCGGTGCGAATGCCCTGGCCCATTTCGCTGCGATGCGAAATGATGCGCACGGTTCCGTCCGTGTCGAAACTGACATAGACGTCGGGGGACCATGGCCCGGTGGGCGCCGGGCGCACGGGAATCGGCGCGCTCTCCGGGCCGCATCCGAACAGGGAGACCCCGATGACGAATACACCGCCCGTTTTCAGGAAATCGCGGCGGCTGACCTGCTGGATGGCTTGCGGGTCGGAGACCGGGCGCGGCCTGGCGGCGAATTTCTGGAAGGGATTCATGCGCCACCTCCCGCAGTCGATCCGGCAGCTGACCTGATCGCCGCCCGGATGCGCTGGTAAGTGCCGCAACGGCAGATCACGCCGCCCATGGCGTCGTCGATCTGCTGCTCGTCGGGAGCAGGGCTGCCCGCCAGCAGCGCCGCCGCTTGCATGATCTGCCCGGACTGGCAGTATCCGCACTGCGGTACCTTGTGTTCCGCCCAGGCGATCTGCAGCGGATGCTCGCCACCCGCGGCCAGTCCCTCGATGGTCGTGATGTCGGCGCCCTCGAGGCGCTCCATGGGCACCGAGCAGGAGCGGATGGCCTGGCCGTCAAGGTGCACGGTGCAGGCGCCGCAGAGGCCCTTGCCGCAACCGTACTTGCTGCCCGTGAGGCCCAGGAAATCGCGCAAATACCAGAGCAGCGGCAGGTCGCCCTCGCCCTCGTACGCCTGTTTTTCGCCGTTAACCGTCAATTGGATCATGTGCTGCACTCCACCTGCTGCATGGGTTGTTTGGGCTTATTCCGGCTTGCGGAACTTGAGCGTCATCCGGTCGGATTCACCGATGGCTTCCATCTCGGCTCGCGACCCGGGGTTGTCGCGGCTGGCGGCCAGCGAAAGAAACCGTGTCGAACTCAACAGCTTGTTCATGGAAAACCTCTGGGAGTGTCACGGATCACGCCTTTTCCATTATGTGCGATCGGCCCCAAAGCGCAAGTCGGTCCCGGATCGGCGAGGGACAGCGGTCAGTGAATCTGGCTTTCCATGAGGATCAGCATCATCAGTAACTCGGAATTGTTTTGCATGGCCTGCTCCTCGAAGCGGCTTTCGGTCTGCTGGTTCATGATCTGGGATGACTCAACCCGGCGCTTGATCAACTCGGGGTCCACCTCGTCGTTGAACATCCGCTGATAGGCATCCAGGCGGCCGCCCAGGTCAATGATGGCCTCCTCGGTCAGCAGCGCGAGCTCTTGCTGGAACTGGTTGAACTCCATCATGTTGCGCAGGTAGACGGTCTGCTCGCGCAGCGCCCGGACCTGCGCGGGCGCCGATGGATCGTCGATCACGGCCGAGTACTCGATGCCATCGGCGATCGCATTGCGGATGATGATGGCGTCCGCCGCGATCTCGTTCACGTCGACCATGCTGATCAGGATGGGGTTGGCTCGCGCGATCCGGGTCATCCGGGCCTGGATCTCCGGCCCGTTCTCGCGGGCGAACTGGAACAGCTGCGCGGCGCCGGCCAGCAGGATGTCCTGGTCGATGATCCGCGCCAGGGGTTTGACGTAATCGTCGAGCGCCAACTCCATGCCCGGGTCACCGGCTGCGCGGCGCTCCGTCCGCGCCTGGACGACGGGCTGCAGCAGTTCGAGCAAAGCCGGGTCGACGCCGCCGGCCATCAGCGACAACAGGCTGAGCTGACGATATTGCTCCCCCGGGGTCAGTGGCTCCAGCGAGCTGAAATCGAAAGCGGCCAGGCCCCGGATGGGCATCAGCAGCATCCATGCCAGGGTCAGTACCGGCAGCACCTTCGCAATCCACACCCTGCTGATCAATGCCTCCTCCATGCTCAAAACACCAGGCGCTGCACGGCGTCCGCGTTACCCGCGCCCGTATCCTTCCCAGCACGGAACTCGCGGACCCGCGGCTTGCCGCCTGGCTCCTCGACCCGCAGCACACCATCGGGGATTCCGCCACGGAACGTGCCTTCGAAATAGAACGCACCGGTTTGATTGGGGTACCGCGCGATCATGCCGCCGACGCCCTCCGCCAGGCCCGCCCGGGCCTGGCCGAGAAACTCCACCGTGTTACCCGCACCGTCGACGATGACGCCGTAACCGCGGCCGTCCGCGCGGCCGTCCCGGCATCCCCCGTACCAGCGGCCAGCCACGGTGAATGCCGGGTGCCGGAACAGACAGTCATCGGCAAAGCGGGTTTCCAGCGAGCGGATCCGCGCCTGGTACAGGGTCAGGGTCTTGTTGCGGAATTCCGCAAAGCCCATCGCGGAGATGCGCTCCTTCGATTCCATCCACTCCATCTGCACGGAGATCTGCCGCTCCAGCGCGGGCGCAATCAGCGCGAGGAAGTGCTCCGACATCTGCGCCGACTCGGCGCGGGTTTCCAGGGTCGAACTCATGGCCCAGATCGAACCGAGCACAAACAGTCCGCTGAAGCTCTGCAGCGCAGCGCCGGCAGCGCCCGAGGCGGTAGCGCCGTAGATGGAGCCGGCCAGTGCCAGCGCCGCGAAGGCAGCGGTCACGTTCTGCTTGCGCGCCGCGCTGCGCCGGTCTTCCAGCAGGCGGTATTCGCCTTCGATCATCTGTCGCATCTTGTCGCCATAATCGCCCAGGTAGGTGCCGTCGTAAATGCTGAGCGACTGGGCCGAGATGAACTTCCGTTCGGACTCGATCAGGGCCTCGGCCAGTTGCAGCCGCGACCTGACGTCCTCACCTCCAGCGCGGGCCAGGAAGGCGATGGCCAATTCCGGATCGAAGCGGGCCAGCGCGTTCTGGCGGGTGAAAAACGTGGCCTTGTCATGGTTGACTTCGTTCAGGGCCTGCTTGACGCGGGTCGCCGCTCCCCGGACAAAGCTCTCGACGAAGGGGTCCGACTGGTAGTCGGACGTCAGGTTGGCCAGCATCTCGCCCCGCATCTGGATCTTCTCGACCGGGTATTGCTCGACGGCCATGACGTCGCGCGACTGGCTGCTCACGGATTTCAGCGGCAGGTCGCGGGCATCGGGCGCCCGGCGGTTCAGGAAGGAAATGAAATCCAGGGGGCGCTGGTAGCGCACCGGCGTGAAGTTGAGCCGGCTTTCCAGGGCGCTCACGACCTGCTCTTCCGACAAGGCCCAGGCCGCCCCGGTCAGCGGCTCGCTGGACAGCAACAGGCCGTTGGTGGAAGGCTGCAGCCAGCGGTCACTGTGCAGTACGAACAATGGCGTCACCAGGTCACCAAAGGTGATCGGCGGCGAGTCCATCATCGCGGTGGTGTCGGGATAGGAATAGACGTTGAAATCGACCGTGATGACGCTGGGGATCTGTTCGGTGGCCAGGATCGGCCGGCTGTAAACGCCCTGCTCCGGGTCCCAAAGGATGATGTGCGGCGACAGCAGCACCGTGTCCTGCGGCAGCTCTTTTTGTAGTTCCCGGTACAGCGACATCACGTAGTAGTTGGACTTGGCGATGACCGACTGGGCGATGCGCGTCGTGACCCTCTTGGTACGGTTGGCCGGCGGCACCTCGCCGCCGATCGCGTTGATCGAAAAAGCGTGGAAATAGGGCTCCTCGGCCTCGGCCTGGATGATGGCCGGGTAGCGGATCACCACCAGGGCATCGGCCCGCGACAGGCTGAAGTCGGCCAGCTCGACGGATTCATCGGGCTTGAACACGGATGAACGGGAGCCGCGCGCGGTGCCGGCACAGCCCGCCACCAGCAGCGCTGCGATCAGCAGGGCCAGGCAGGCAAGATGGCCGGAATGTGATTTCTCGCGGTATCCCATGTAGCTCCGATCAGAATTGGATGCGCTGCAGGTCGTCGACGCTCGCGGC
>JAPHSB010000103.1 GCA_026193295.1 Lysobacterales bacterium | reverse complement strand
GTTTGTACCTTGGCCAATCTTGTGGTTGGCGTAGTTAGCCGCCTTATTCCATAACCCGGCCGACGAGGACGACCAGATGCTGGCTCCGCGGACCTCGCTGCCCAGGGCCAATAAAGCGCGGAGTGTTACGTTGCCGCCCATCGAGTGGCCCCACATGAATACGTTGCTGGTATCCGCGGTGGGCAGCGAACCCAATGCCCGAAAGGCGGCGATCGTGTCACGGCTGTACCAGTAAGATTCGAGCAATCCGCGGGCGTATTCGCTGCCTTCGGAAATGTTGTGCCCGCGGAAATCGGGTGCGACCACCAGGAATCCCTGTCGGGCGAAAGCGGGCGGGATCCCGCGGTAGTAGTCGCCCGGCCGGTCGGTGCTGCCATCGGCGATTCGCCCATAGTCCGGGGGGTTGGGATGGTGCCCATGGTTCACCAGCACGACCGGCCAGCCGTTTGCCGGTGGCTCACCGGCCGGTGCGAGCACCAGGGCATATTGTTTGAGGCCGTCGGCCTGAAAGCTGACCACCCGGCGCGACATTCCTTCGAGAGGTTCGCGCTCGAACCCGGGTTCGAATTCGTTCTTCAGCGCGCCGGCGTAGCGGCGTATGGCTTCGATCGAAAGGGGTTCATCGGCTTGCCGCCGCACGCTTGCCGGCGGGACACCGCTGAACAGCGCCAGGTCGCGCTGGATCATGTAGGGCAGGCCGGCGACCGTCTCACCGGGGCTGAACCAGCGGTGGTCGCTGACCAGCAGCGAATGGGTGTTGCGGGGGTAGAGGTAGTCCGCGGCGTGGCCGCCGGCCGCGTTGATGCGGGCCGCCAGGTCTGCGTTCCAGCGCGGGATGGAGTAATAGTCCTGGTCGGAGTGATGCAGGTGCAGCGGTTCGGACAGGTATTCTTCGTGGCCGTAAGCGTCGATAGCCTGCATGGCGCTGACAATCCGCGGGTCGTGATCGACGCTGACACGGCCATCGGTGGCTGTGACCAGCTCGAAGGCAGCATCATCGATATCGCTGATCTGGTTATTGATGACGCGGTACATCTCACCGTGCCGCGTCTGCAGGACTTCAGCTACCGTGGGTACCGACCAGGTGTCGGCCTGCCAGGTCCAGTCCGGTGATGTCGGGTCTACCGTGCCGATCCAGTCTGGCGGCCAGCCAAACACGAAATTGGGATTCACGCTGCCATCACGCCCAGTGGCGCTGCCGGTCCACGTGCCGTCACCGGACATGAAGGCCTCCAGCGTCGCGGCCATTGGCCCGTAAATCACCGCCTGTTCCAGCCGCGGACCAAAGCAGCCCGACCAGATCGATCCGGCTGCCAAGGCATTCTGGACGTTCGAACCCTCGCCGGATACGGCCAGGGCGGTCAGCACGGCGTCGGCCCCCTGCGACTGGCCTGCGATACCGATGTGGCCGGTGTCGATCCGCACGGGCGCAGGGTGGCCCCAGTCAGCCCAGCCGATTGCTTCCACGGTCTGAACGCCCTCGAGGAGGTTCAGTACATCGATGGCATAGAAGATCGGGCTCAGGTAGCTGGCGTTGTCCCATGCGTCGAGGAACTCAATGCCTTCTGCGGGGATACCATTGACCGTGCCGTGGCCGCGCAGCGCCGGCGACAGCACCAGAAAGCCGGCGTCAACGAAGGCGTCGATGTAGCGCGAATAGAGGGAATCGGGCTGGTACATGAAGTCGAACCCCGGCGCGGCTTGGCGCCCATACCAGCCATGCACGAAAATCAGTACCGGGTAACCCTCTGGCGGCGGCGCCCGGGCCGGCAGGTCTACCCGCGCGTAAACGCGTTTGCCGTCGGAGTCGTAGGAGACGACGTAAGAGTCGTACGGCACAGTGCCGTCGCTGGAGAAAAATTCGCGGTAGGCCGATCCGGCTTCCGATTTGCCCAGATTCAGTTCGGGGTGAAGAGTCGAGCGATAGTCGCGGGCGCGCAGGGCCTGCACAGACAGATCGGCCAGGGAGTCAAGCTGCGGACCGGCCCATTTCTGATAGGCGCTCTCCTCGGTCGTGGCAGTCGCGGGGACCGGAGAAACAGGTGCTTCGCATGCGGCCAGGAAAACCGCGGCCGCGCCGAGCAGTGCGAGGGTGTGGGTGGTGAGTTTCCCGGGCCTCACCCGTTCCTGCTCAGCGACTGCGCCATCAGGGCGAGTTCGTCGAAAACCGTCCATTCGGAAATGATACGCCCGGCCAGCACGCGCCAGTGAGTCACCCCGAGGATGAACAGTGGCTGGCCGCTGGCTTCACAGCCGGAAAACGCGTCCTGCTGGGTGCCGGCCACGCCCCAGCGGACCGCAATGTGCCTGCCGTCCGCGCCAAAGGGTTGGCCACAGACATGGTCGATACTGATTTTTGCGTCCGGCATCACCCTGCGCCACGCGTCGTAGTGGGCCAGCAATTCGTCCCGGCCGGAATAGATTCGCAGCGGCGCACGGTGCAGAACGGAGTAGGGCGCGTAGACCGACTCCAACTGCCGCCGGTTGCCTTCGAGCCAACAGTTTGTCAGAACGCGATGGGCCATCTCGGCATCGTCGCTGCCGTGCCAGGGAGCGGGAATGTCCAGGGCGGAATGACTCCCAATCACTCGCTTGTATTCCTGCCTCAGCCACTCGCTCAATTCACTGTTTAATCCCGCCGCCAGGGCGCGCGCCGACTTCATGGGGTCGAACCCCAGTTGCCGGACCAGCGCCAGGTTGTCGCGGACCAGCCACTCGCGGGAAATCTGGCTGTCGGTGATCTCGCAGTCCGCCATGTTCATGACGCGCACGCTGCGGCCCGTGGCCGGTCCGAATGCCGAGTCGCCCAGGTTGGTCATGGGGCTGAGCACGCGATGAGAGGAAAAGCCATTCGATACCGTGCCGGTCCAGATGACGTCATCACCGAGCAGCAGGCGATCGGGGAAGGCCTTGAGCGTCGCGTGTGTCTGCTCGACCATCTGCGCCGCGCCGCGCGTGATGCCGTCGAGACCGTAGACCGGGCAATCCTCGCTGTAATACTCGAGGATTTTGTCGACTCGGCCCTCTTCCCATATCTCGAAGGTGATGCCGAGGATGTAATCGGTCACCGAACAATCCGCCCCGTAGGCCGGTTGTTCCTGACCCGTGGTTGAGGCGCTGTGTCTCGGGTTTTCGTTCATCTTATTCTTTTGTATTCCTGCGCAGTCCAGGGCAGATCTTCGAAATCAGCGTCGAATATACTTCGAAATCACAATACATTCAATTATTCAGGATAAAGTTGGGTGAGGCAATAAATTAAAGCAAAAATAAACAATAGGTTATATAGATGTTCTTGGCTTGATTTCGAAGTCTATTACTTTCGAACAGCCCAATGCCAGCGCAGTCTGAAAAAGCTGTGACGAGTAAATTACTTCGAATGCAAAAAGGCGCAACTCATTTACCAGTTGATGTAGATCAATCCATTTCAAACTGCTGTTTTTCAGTTGAATTACAGAATTGACTTCGATGTCATTAAAACGCTAATCTCTTGCTTGTGAGGCCGGGGTGTCCCGGAAGGGCACAGGAGCGGATGACCAGCATGGCAATCAATGACGAATTATGGGACGCCATCGTATTCGGTGAGCGCGACGTGGTGGCCGAGATCGTCCAGGAACAGGTCGACGCCGGTGTAAATGTCGTCGAGATGTTGAACACGACGATGATCCCGGCGCTGCGGGAAGTCGGCAACCAGTTTTCACGTAACGAAGTTTTCATTCCAGAAATGCTGGTCGCCGCCAAGGCGATGCAGGCCGGCATGGACATCCTCGAGCCGCTGCTGGTGCAGTCGGGGCGCGAACCGGTCGCCCGCGTCTGCATCGGCTCGGTCAAGGGCGACCTGCACGACATCGGCAAGAACCTGGTGGTGATGATGCTCAAGGGCTCCGGCTTCGAGGTGGATGACCTCGGCGTGGATTGCCGGATTGATACGTACCAGGCTGCCGTGGACCGTGGCGCGCAGGTGGTGTGCCTCAGCGCGCTGCTGAGCACGACCCGCGGCGAAATGCGCCCGGTCATCGAGCACTTCAGTGCTCGTGACGACATCAAGATCGTTGTCGGTGGCGCCGCGATTACACCCGACTTCGCGCGCGAAATCGGTGCCGATGAATTCGGCGTCGATGCTTCTGATGCGGTCCGGGCGGTCCGCTCATCGTTGGGCCTGGCTGCGACCGCGGCCTGATGCGAGCGGATTTCTGACCAACATGCCCCCTCCCAAGCTGAATCCAGAACAAGCCGGCCGGCTCGGCGACATTGTCGACGCAAGCAGCGTGCCGGAGCGCCTGGCCACGGGCTTCCGCTTCGTCGAGGGCCCCTCCTGGCACGCCGCCGAGGAAGTGCTGTATTTCAGCGACATCATCGGCAACGCCCAATATCGCTGGCACGAAGGCGACGGCGTCAGCACCTTCCGCGCCCCCAGCTTCATGGCCAATGGCACGACCTGGGATCCGCAGGGCCGGCTGCTGGTCTGCGAGCACGCGGGCAGCCGCGTGAGCCGGGTCGACCTGGCCGGCAGCTATGAAGTCCTCGCCGCGCATTTCGAGGGCAAGCAACTCAACAGCCCCAATGACATCGTCGTGAAAAGCGATGGCGGAATCTACTTTACCGATCCGCCCTATGGCCGCAACGCGACCCACGGCGTGCTGCGGGAGCAGGAACTGGATTTCCAGGGTGTTTATCGGCTCGATCCCGAGTCCCGCAAACTCACCCTGCTGGTGGATGATTTCGCCGGGCCGAACGGTCTGTGTTTCTCGGTCGATGAGTCGCGCCTGTTCATCAACGACACCGTGCGGCAGCACATACGGGTTTTCGAGGTCGCGGTGGACGGGACGTTGCGCAATGGTCGGCTGTTCGCGGAAACGGGCGGCAGCGAGCCGGGCGTGGCCGACGGCATGAAAGCCGACTGCGCCGGCCATCTTTACTGTTGCGGCTCGGGTGGCATCCATGTCTTCGACCCTGACGGCGAGCGGCTCGGCATTATCCGCATGCCTGAAGTGCCGGCCAACTTCACCTGGGGCGGAGATGATCTGCAGGATCTGCTCGTCACCGCGCGGCAATCGATTTACCGGCTGCGAGTGAAGATCCCCGGTCATTGCCCATTCGTTCCGGGTCAGGCCGTACCGGCGAGCAACAAGGAGGCTTGAGCATGGCGCCTGCAGTGGAAGTCAGGGTGCGGGCCGACCGCCTCCGCCTTTTCGTCGCGGGATTGTTCGAAGACACCGGTTGCAGCCAGCCCCACGCGGCGGACATCGCCGACTGCCTGGTGCAGAGCAATTTGTGGGGTATCGACTCGCACGGCGTCATCCGTGTGCCCGAGTACCTCGCGCGCTTCCGTAATGGAGCGAT
>JAPHSB010000339.1 GCA_026193295.1 Lysobacterales bacterium | reverse complement strand
CGCAAGGAAATTGAACAGCGGGTTCGGCGCATCGAGAAAATCGAAACGGCGGTTGACGCTAATTTCCAACGCCACTTCGTAGAAGCCATGGGCATCCCGCATTCCACCGCGCCCAACCCGGAGCTGTCGAAGGTGCTCGAATTACCTGCGCCGGTTGAGAAGCGGGCCAATGAAAGAGGCAGGCGCCGGCGAAGGAGCGAATAATCTCTCTCGAGAGCGAATTCATAATGGAAACAAGGTTCGTTCAAGAGTCCGACCATGTCCCGACAGGAGGTGTCCGGGGCCTTGCTGCAGGACATTCGGCTGTCGGGAACAGCCGAATAGTGCACAGGGATGTCTCGAACGTGTCCTGCGGCAAGGCCCCGGATACCTCCCCTCGACACGATTCGAATCGCGAATGAATTCGCTCCTACGGCTCGGCATCGACACCGGCGGTACCTACACCGACGCGGTGCTGGTCGATGGCGCCAACCGCATCGTGTCCAGCGCCAAGCGCCTCACCACGCACCACGATCTGACCCAGGGCATCGGCGAGGTGCTGGACGATCTGCCGGCGGAGCAGCTGGGTGAAGTCTGCCTGGTGGCGCTGTCCACCACGCTGTCCACCAATGCCGTCGTGGAGGGCAGGGGAGCTCCGGTAGCGGTATTGTTGCCCGGTTACAGCCAGCAGCAGGTCGACAAGAGCGGCCTGCTGGCCTTGTTCGACAGCGACCTCGTGGTCACCCTGCCGGGCGGGCACGATGCGACCGGGCAGGAGCAGGAGCCGCTCGACGAAGCCTTGGCAGGGGAGGCGATCCGGCGCTGCCAGGGGCGGGTCGCTGCTTTTGCCATTTCATCGATGTTCGGTGTCCGCAACCCCGCGCACGAACAGCGCTTGCGCGAGCTGGTGGGCGCCCTGTGCTCCCGGCCGGTGACCTGCGGCCACGAACTGGCCAGTGACCTGGACGCGCCGCGCCGGGCGCTGACCGCGGCGCTCAACGCCCGCATGGTGCCGGTCATCCACGAGTTGATCCATTCCGTGCAGGACATTCTCGCAGCGCGCCGTATCGCGGCGCCGCTGATGATGGTCAAGGGCAATGGTTCGCTGATCGGTATCGAGACGGCGCTGCAGCAACCGGTAGGCACCGTGCTGTCGGGGCCGGCAGCCAGCGTGGTCGGGGCTTGCGCGCTCAGCGCCACCGGCAACGGCATCATCGCCGACATGGGCGGCACCACCACCGATATCGCAGTGGTTCGCGACGGCCAGCCGGAAGTGGGCAGCGACGGCGTCCGCATCGGCGACTGGAAGCCGATGGTCGAGGCCGTGCGGGTGGTGTCGATCGGCCTGGGCGGCGACAGCGAGGTCCGCTTCAGCGGGCAGGGCTGGATCGAGATCGGGCCGCGGCGCGTCGTGCCCTTGAGCCTGCTGGGCCATCGGTTTCCAGGCATCAGGGAACGGCTGCAAAGGCAATTGGAGCAATCGCCCAGCCGGCGCAACAACCGCTTCGCCCTGCCGCTGGAACGCAGCGACGTGCTGCTTGCCGCCTGCACGAAGGCGGAGCGGCAGGCCTGGGAGCTGGTCGCGGAACATCCGATCGAGCTTGACCAGGTGGTCAACGAAAGCCGCGAAATCAGCCGGGCCATCGCGCGCCTGCAACGCAGGGGCCTTGTTGTGTACAGCGGCTTCACGCCCAGCGACGCGGCCCACGTGCTGGGCCTTTGCAGCCACTGGTGCGGCGAATCGGCCCGCCTGGCCGCCTTGCTCTGGGCCCGCCAGATGCGGCAATTGTTCGGCCTGGGCCGCTGGCAAGAGGGAGACGCCGAGACCCCGAGCCGCCACGTGTTCGAGCGGGTCGGCCAGGCCATCAGCCGGGCGCTGATCGAAACCGGCCTGCACCAGCATCGGCGGCTCGATGCGGCGCAGGCCCGGGACCTGACCGGGCTGCTGGCCGACCTGGTGTTCGAATCCAGCGACGCGCCGGGCCGGCCACTGGATCCGGGCTCCCTGTTTCACCTGCGCTTCGCGGCCGACTACCCGGTGATCGGGGTTGGTGCACCGGCCGCCACCTTCTTTCCCGACGCTGCAACGCGGCTGGGTGTCGGATTGCTGCTGCCCGAACATGCCGAGGTGGCCAATGCCTACGGCGCCGTCATGGGCAGCGTCATCCAGCGGGCCCAGGTCACCGTGACCCAGCCGCAGCATGGACACTTCATCGTCCACAGCGACCGTGAGCCGCAGCATTTCCCGAAACTGCAGGCCGCCATCGACTGTGCCGAGCAGATCGCGCGCGACAAGGCCCGCCAACTCGCCAGCCAGGCGGGCGCGGCGGACATCGAAGTGCACCTCGATCACGCCGACAACCACGTCCACCACGATATCGACGGCGATCTGTTCCTGGAAAGCCGCGTCACCGCCACCGCCACCGGCCGCCCGGCGTTGGGAACCGGGGGCACGTAGGACCGAATTTATTCGGGAAACGGATCGCGAACAAGGTTCGCTCCTACGGGGT
>JAPHSB010000116.1 GCA_026193295.1 Lysobacterales bacterium | reverse complement strand
TCTGGGCCTCGCCTACGTGGCTGGCCACGAAATGAATCTTGCGCTGCCGGGTCATGGCGCCGTATCGTCCGCCAGTTGCCCCAACGACCGAACAGCGACTGCGATCGTAGCGTAATCCGCATCCGCTTCCTGCTGAATCTGTTTGAGCATTTTCTGCGCGATCCCTACCCGCTCGGCATTGGCATCCACCCAGGCCGCGACCGGATTGCGCTTGCGGCCCTCCGTTTGCAGCACGCGTTCGACCAGGCGGTTTTGCTGGGCGTACAGCTCGTCCCTCAGGTTGGCTCGTGAGATCGCGTGCCACTGGCCAACCACGGGCAACTGTTCGACCTGCCGGCGCAGCCACTTCAACCCGAGCAGGTCGCCCAAGCCGAAGAACACCTGGGCGATACGCTCGACATCGGCGCGCCGATTGGCGGCCGTCTCCACCACGTCCAGCGCCGGGAACAAACGGTCCAACATGACGACATGTTCGGCCAAGGAGTGCGAGAACCCGCCATCGAGATACGGCTGCATTTGCTGGACGAGATCCGCTATCTCTTGCTCGGACATCTCGTTCCGGATGGTTTTGCCGATATCCTTGAGACCGGGTGCAAGGCGCCGCACCATGGCCTGGATATCCAGGCTGCGGCCCGGGAGATTGAGCAGCCATCGAGACGCCTGGCGCAACAACCGCCACATCGACAGCATGGCGGCGGTTTGAAGCTCGCTGTCGACCTTGTTGTCGAGCGCCTCGATCTTCGACCAGAAGTCACGTGCCGAAAAAACTTCTCGCGCAATCGTATACGCTCGCGCCACCTCGCCCGGTGTGGCCCCGGTGTCCTCGTGCATGCGTAAAGCAAACGACGCGCCCATGCGATTGACCAGGCTGTTGGTCACCTGCGTTGCGATAATCTCACGCTTCAAGCGATGCTGTGGCACGAATCGGGCAAACGTCCTGCGCAAAGGGCTCGGAAAGTAGTTGACGGCCTCGTCCGACAGCCAGGCGTCCTCCGGAACATCACTGGCCAGCAGTTGCTGGTACAGGTTGATCTTGCTGTAGGAGAGCAGTACCGCCAGCTCGGGCCGGGTCAGCCCCTCGCCGCGGTCACGCCGCTCCTGCAGCTCCTCGTCGCCGGGCAGGAACTCGAGTTCACGGTTCAGCAGGCCCTGGTCCTCGAGAACGTCGATGAAATGCTGCTTCGAACCCAGGCGAGACGGCGAGAATTTCTCCATGATCGTGATCGCCTGGGTTTGCAGGTAATTGCTGCGCAGCACCATCTGCGCGACTTCGTCGGTCATCTCCACAAGCAGCGCCTTGCGCTTGTTCGCGCTGAGCTTGCCTGCGCGGGAAGCCAGGTTCAGCAGGATCTTGATGTTGACCTCGTGGTCCGACGTGTCTACGCCCGCAGAGTTGTCGATGAAATCGGTGTTGATTCGGCCGCCCGCCCTGGCGTATTCGATCCGCCCGCGCTGGGTGAGGCCCAGGTTGCCGCCCTCGCCGATTACACGGCATCCCAGTTCACGGCCATTCACGCGCAGCGCATTGTTCGCCAGGTCGCCGACGTCCGCGTGTGTCTCCGCGGTCGCCTTGACGTAGGTACCAATGCCTCCATTCCACAGCAGGTCTACCGGCGCGCGCAGCAAGGTACGGATCAGCGCATTGGGGGTCATGTGGTCTTCATCCACGCCCAGCCAGGCCCGGACTTCAGGGCTGAGCGGTATGGTCTTGTCCAGGCGAGAAAACACCCCGCCGCCGGCCGATATGGCGTCGGGCTTGTAGTCCGCCCAACTCGACCGCCCCTGGCGGAACAGCCGCTGGCGTTCGCGAAAACTGACCTTCTCATCGGGGTTGGGGTCGAGAAAGATGTGCTGATGGTTGAAGGCGGCGCGCAGGCGGGTGTGCTTCGACAGCAACATGCCGTTGCCGAACACGTCGCCGCTCATGTCACCGATGCCGAGCACCGTGAACGGCTGCCGCTGGATGTCAATGCCCAGTTCCCGGAAATGCCGCTTGACGCCCTCCCAGGCGCCCTTGGCGGTGATGCCCATGCCCTTGTGGTCGTAACCGACCGAGCCGCCGGAGGCGAACGCATCGCCGAGCCAGAATCCGTGCTCCGCGGCGATGCCGTTGGCCGTATCGGAAAATGTCGCTGTACCCTTATCGGCAGCAACCACCAGGTAGGGATCGTCTTCATCGTAGCGAACGACCCTGGCAGGGGGCAAAACATTGTCTTTATCTAAATTATCAGTAATATCCAATAATCCATTAATAAATAATTTATAACAATGAATGCCTTCAGCCTGGAGCGCGTCTCTCCCTCCCGCCTGGGGTATACGTTTGAGCACGAAACCGCCCTTCGCGCCAACCGGCACAATCACGGTGTTCTTGACGTTTTGCGCCTTCATCAGGCCCAGTACTTCGGTCCGGAAGTCCTCGCGCCGGTCCGACCAACGCAGCCCGCCACGCGCGATTTTCCCTCCGCGCAGATGGATTCCTTCGAAACGGGGCGAGTAGACCCAGATCTCGCGAAACGGTCTGGGCAGCGGCAAATCCGGCACCGCGGACGAATCCAGCTTGAAGCTGATGTAGTCCTTGGAACCCCCTTGGGCGTTCAGTTGAAAGTAATTGGTCCGCAACGTGGCGCCGATGACCTCGTAAAAACCGAACAGAATGCGGTCCTCGTCGAGACTTGAAACGGATTCCACCGCCCGCCGGAACGCCCGGCGGATTACCTTCACCTGGCCTTCCCGGTCTTTGCTCCGCGCTGCAATCACATCACCGATGTACTCTTTGAATACATCGTCTCGCGCCAAGGCACCGTCAACCAGTGCCTCGAAGCAACGCTCCAACTGGCTGCAGGCCAATTCTCTGCGGTGTTTGCTTTCCTGCCCGCGCTCGGGGTCGAACAACGCCTCGAACAGCTCGGTCAGCAGGCGTGCAATGGCCGGATGCCGGGCCAGGGTCTCGCTCATGTAGTTGGCGGAAAACGGAACTCCTGTTTGCAGCAGGTACTTGCAGTAGGCCCGCAGGACCTTGACCTGGCGCCAGGTCATCTGCGAGGCAATGATCAGCTGGTTGAACCCGTCGCTGTCCGTTTCCCCGTGCAGAATCCTCTCGAACGCTTCCTGAAAGCGGCCGCGGATAACGTCCAGGTCGAGTTCGCGGCTGACCGCGGGAATCATGTCAAAATCCTGAATCCACAGGCTCTTGTCATCAGGCATATGCAACTCGTAAGGCCGCTCGCTGACTATGTTCAGCCCGAGATCCTCCAGCATCGGCAAAGCCCGCGACAGCGGGATCGGCGAGCCCAGGCGGAACAGCTTGAAGCGGACCAGGCCGCCGCGCTGCTTGCGCGGCCGGTACAGGCTCATGCGCATCTCCTCTCCCCGGTCGACGGCTGCTGCGTTTTCCACGTCAAACGCAGCCACCCAGGGCGACACGTCCTCCTTGTAAGCTTCCGGAAACGCCTTGCCAAAACGCGCCGCGTACTTCAGCCCCTTTTCCTCTCCGAGCTTTTCCACCAGGATAGCGCGCAATTCGTCCGTCCAGGAGCGCACGGCTTCGACAATCTTCTGTTCGAGCGTACGTAAATCGAACTCTATCTTTGCTCCGGGTCGCGGCCGCACGATAACGCGCAGACGCGCCAGCGGGGACTCGGAAACCTTGACCGAGTAGTCCAGGCGCGCACCCTTGAGCGCCCGGTACAGGATGTTCTGTACCGCCTCCCGATTCTCGGTATTGAACTGTTCGCGCGGCATGTACACCAGGCATGAATAAAAGCGTCCGTATCGTTCACGCCGGATGAACAGTCGGACACGCTGACGCTCCTGCAGGTTCAGCACGCCCAGCGCGGTCCGCTGCAATTCCGACGAAGAGGACTGATACAGCTCATCCCGCGGCAGCGTTTCCAGGATGTGGACCATGGCTTTCCAGGCGTGGCTGCCTGGCATCAGCCGACTGTTCTGCAGCACATTTCGCATGCGCACCCGGGTCACCGGTGTATCGGCCGCAGATAAATTGTAGGCAATGGAAGTGAACAGTCCGAGAAATCGGCGCTCTGCAATCGTCCGGCCCTGCTTGTCGAAAATCAACACGCCGATATAGTCGAGATAGCCTGCACGATGCACGGTAGAGCGCGCGTTCGTCTTGGTGATGATCAGCGGGAATTTCTGACTGCGCTTGCGGGCGACTTCGGCCAGGCTGGTCAGTGGGCGTGCGCGAATCGTGTCGTCAGTTTCCCTCAAGATGCCCAGTCCGCTGCCTTCCACCAGTTGTAGCTCGTAATTCTTTTTGCCTTTCGCCACCCGGTAATCGCGTGCGCCCAGAAAAATGAAGTGATCGTCCTGCAACCAGCGCAGGAACGCCCGGCACTCCTCCAGCCATTCCGGAGCCACGCCGTGCGCCCATTCGGGCAGTGATTCCTCCGCCTCGACCGCGTACGCCTCCATGGCCCTCCAGTCGGCCACGGCCCGGCGCACATCACCAAGGGCAGCCTCCAGGCGTTGCCTGATCTCCGCGAGCGAACTCCTCGAGGTGCGCCGGTCGACCTGGAACTGAATGACAGACTCGGCTGCGCCGCGGCTCGCGGATTTTTCGTAGAGCCCCGTCAGCTTGCCCGCTTCATCCCGCCTGACCCGGATCACCGGGTGGATGATCAGGTGAATGCCCAGACCCATTTCGGATAGTGTCAACGCGCTGGTATCCACCAGGAACGGCATATCGTCATTGACCATCTCTACGATGGTGTGCGGAGACTCCCAGCCCTCGGCACCCAGCGAAGGATTGTAGGCACGGATGAGCAACTCGCCGGGTTGCCGCCGCTCCATGAACTCGAGTTGACGCAGGACGATGGTCGCCAGTGTCGCGGGCGCTTCGGCTGCCAGGTCATCCATGGGCACGCGGCGAAAAAACTGTGGTACATAGCGGGCTGCCATACGGGCCTTGCCGGCACTCAGCCGCCGTTCGAGTTCGGCTACGACTTCCTCGGTCAGAGCCTGCTTCTGCGCTTCCATATCCAGTTCCATGATTTCTCTTGCCTTGTTATCCGGACGCCCCTCGACGCGAGATGAATTATAACCCCCAGCGATCGCATTGCTGTAGCCGATCGCTTGTATCAGCCGCGTCCGAAGCGTGCTGACCCCAGGTGACGGCGCCCGCTCTTGACCTCCCAACCTGCAGCCGATAAGCTGCATCATATCTTTGAATCAAGATATGGAGATATATGCCCACGCCGCCGAAAAACGCCATGGACCTGCAGCGGGCGACCCACCACTTTCGCTTGCTGGCCGACTCGACGCGCCTACGGCTGTTGCTGCTGCTCGACCAGGAAGAATTGAGCGTCGCCGAACTGGCAGCCATCACGCAGTTGGCCCAGCCTCGCGTATCGACCCACCTGGCGAAGCTGAGGGAGGCCGGTCTGGTAACGGACCGCCGCGACGGCGTCTTCGTTTACTATCGCATTGCATCGCCGATCGCTGACCCAAGCCTGGAAGACCTTTGGCACCTGTTGCGCCGCAACAGTGACGACCCGCTGATCCAGCAGGACCTGGCGCGTATCACCCCGGTTCTGAGCAACCGTGCGGAAGCTGGAACCTGGGCGGACAGCGTGGCGGGCGACATGGAGCGCCACTATTCACCCGGCAGGACCTGGGAGGCAACGGCACGTGGACTCGTACACCTGCTGGAACCGGGTGATGTGCTCGACGTGGCCTCCGGGGACGGTGTGCTGGCCGAACTTCTCGCTCCGCGCGCCCGCAGCATCGTCTGTCTGGACATCAGTGAGCGCGTGGCTGAAGCGGGGCGGCGTCGGCTCAAGGCTCGCCGAAACGTCACCTTTGAAGTGGGCGACATGCACGACCTGCCCTTCGCGGATGCGAGTTTCGACACCGTGCTGCTGATGCATGCACTGACCTACACCAGGGAGCCGGCCCGGGTGTTCAACGATGTCGCACGCGTGCTCAGGCCGACCGGCAAGCTGCTGGCCGTGACGCTGCAACGGCACGAGCACGCCAAAGCCGTGGAGCCGTATAACCACCTGAACCTCGGTTTCACCATGCAGCAACTGGAAAAGCTGAGTCGCGGCGCAGGCTTGAAAGTCCAGACCTGCACGGTATCGGCGATCGAAAAGCGCGCGCCGAATTTTTCGGTGCTGTCCCTCTCAGCCAGCAAGACCTGAAAGGCCACGCGGCCCACCAGCGCGAACAATCCATGACAACGATACCCTACAAGAACCCGGAACAGGTCAAGCGCCTCGAACAGCAACTGGCTGAGCGAATCCTCGTGTTCGACGGCGCCATGGGCACGATGATCCAGGACTACAGCTTTGAGGAAGATGACTTCCGCGGACAACGCTTTGCTGACCATGGCAAGTTGCTGAAAGGCAACAACGACCTGCTGAGCCTGACGCGGCCGGATGTGATCCGGGAAATACACGGTGCCTTCCTGGCCGCCGGCGCCGATTTCATCGAGACCAACACCTTCAACGCAACGTCCATTTCCCAGGCGGACTACGGTACCGCGGACCTGGTGCGCGAGCTGAATTGTGAAAGCGCCCGGCTGGCCCGGGTCGCCGTCGACGACTACATGACTGCCAACCCCGGCAGCGAGCGCTATGTGCTCGG
This sequence comes from Lysobacterales bacterium, assembly GCA_026193295.1. Lineage (GTDB taxonomy): Bacteria > Pseudomonadota > Gammaproteobacteria > Xanthomonadales > SZUA-36 > CALKKN01. The sequence goes on along the minus strand of JAPHSB010000116.1, from coordinate 15,620 downwards.
CGCACTCGGCCCCACCAATCGCACGGCATCCCTGTCGCCGGACGTCAACCGCCCGGAATACCGCAACATCACCTTCGACCAGCTGCGTGAAGCTTATGCTGAAGCCACGCTCGGCCTGATCGAGGGGGGTGCCGACCTGCTGATTGTCGAGACGGTATTCGATACCCTCAACTGCAAAGCAGCCCTGTTCGGCATCGCGGAATCCTTCGACGCACTCGGGCATCGCCTGCCGGTCATCGTCTCGGGCACGATCGTCGACGCCAGCGGCAGGACGTTGTCCGGGCAGACCGTGGAAGCGTTCTGGAACTCGATCCGGCACATGCGCCCCTTTGCCGTCGGACTGAACTGCGCGCTCGGCGCGACCGAAATCCGCCCCTGGATCAAGGAGCTGGCTCGGGTTGCGGACTGCCCCGTCAGCCTCTATCCCAACGCCGGCCTGCCCAATGAACTCGGCGAATACGACGACACGCCGGAGCACATGGCGCGCGTTCTCGGAGATTTTGCCCAACAGGGTTTGCTGAACCTGGTGGGCGGTTGCTGCGGCACGACACCGAGACATATCGAGGCCATCTTCGAGGCGGTCCGCGACCAGGCGCCCCGGACCGCCCCTGAGCGTGAAACCTGGTGCCAGCTGTCAGGCCTGGAGCCTTTCACCTTCACGCCGGAGCTCAATTTCGTCAACATCGGCGAACGCACCAACGTGACCGGCTCCGCCCTGTTCCGCCGGCTGATTCAGCAGGACGACTATGCGGCTGCACTGGACGTCGCCCGTCAGCAGGTGGAAAACGGAGCCCAGATCATCGACGTCAACATGGACGAAGGCCTGCTCGATGGGCCCAAAGCCATGACAACTTTCCTCAACCTGATCGCCTCGGAGCCTGACATCGCGCGGGTGCCGGTCATGGTTGACTCGTCGCGCTGGGACGTGCTGGAGGCGGGACTGAAATGCCTGCAGGGCAAAGGAGTGGTGAATTCAATCAGCCTCAAGGAGGGCGAACAGCCGTTCATCGCGCAGGCCCGGACCATCCTGCGCTATGGCGCCGCCGTGATCGTAATGGCCTTCGACGAAAAAGGTCAGGCCGACACCGTCGAGCGGCGTATCGCAGTGTGCCGGCGCGCCTGGGATATCCTCACGCGGGAAGTCGGGTTCCCGCCGGAAGACATCATCTTCGACCCCAACATTTTCGCCATCGCCACCGGAATGGCGGAGCACAATAGCTATGCGCTGGATTTCATCGAGGCGACACGCCAGATCAAGGCAGCCTGCCCTGGCGCACTGGTCTCGGGCGGCCTCAGTAACATCTCGTTCTCGTTCCGGGGGCAGGACCGCATCCGCGAAGCCATCCACTCGGTGTTCCTGTACCACGCCATCAAAGCCGGACTCGACATGGCGATCGTCAACGCCGGTCAGCTGGAAATCTATGATGAGATCGATCCACGTTTGCGCACGGCGGTCGAAAATGTCGTACTGAACAGAACCGATGACGCCACCGAACAACTGCTATTCCTGGCGCAGGAATTCCAGGGAGGCGGTCGGGAACAGGACAGCGCTGAGGAGGAGTGGCGCACGAAGCCCGTGCACGACCGCCTGGTTCATGCCCTGGTCAAGGGAATCAACAGTCACATCGCAGAAGACACCGAGGAAGCACGCAAGGGTTCGAAAAGAGCACTGGACGTCATCGAGGGTCCCCTGATGGATGGCATGAACGTCGTTGGCGACCTGTTTGGCGCCGGCAAGATGTTTCTGCCCCAGGTGGTCAAGAGCGCCCGCGTCATGAAACAGGCCGTGGCCGTGCTGATCCCGCACATCGAGGAGGAAAAGCGCCGCACCGGCGATACGGCCAGCAGCCAGGGGCACATTGTCATGGCCACGGTCAAGGGCGACGTGCACGACATCGGCAAAAACATCGTCGGCGTCGTCCTGCGCTGCAACAATTTCGAGGTCACCGACCTGGGCGTCATGGTACCCGCTGAAAAAATCATCGCGACGGCTTTGGAATTGAAGGCCGACATCATTGGGCTGTCCGGGCTGATCACCCCCTCACTGGAGGAAATGCGGCTGGTGGCCGCGGAGATGAAAAGCCAGGGCCTGGAGCAACCGCTGATGATCGGCGGCGCCACGACTTCACCGATGCATACCGCGCTGCGTATCGAGCCCGAGTACGACAAGGGTGTTATCTGGGTAAAAGATGCATCCCGCGCTGTCGGTGTGGCGAGGCACCTGATAGACCCGGCCCATCGCATGGAACTGCAGGAAAAGACCGCGGCGGAGTATCGGAATCTCCGTGAACGGAGGGCCGGCGGCAGCAAACGCAAGCCCCCGGTTCCGCTGGAACAGGCTCGCGCAAATCGTCTGCGTATCGAGTGGGACAGGCGGGACCTGCAAGCCCCGCAAAAACCGGGCCTGCATGTACTGGCCGATTATCCCCTGGAAAAACTGGTCGGCTATAGCGACTGGACCCCGTTCTTCCAGACCTGGGAACTTGCCGGTCGATATCCCCAAATCCTGCAGGATCCTGTTGTCGGCGAGACTGCCAGCAGCTTGTATGCCGACGCGCGCGAGATGCTGGACAGCATCGTCCGCGAAGGTTGGCTGCAGGCGCGCGCCGTGTTCGGGCTCTACCCCGCGGCTTCGAAAGGCGATGATGTCCTGCTGTATGCGGATGAAGAGCGCAAAGCGGTGCGGGCCACCCTGAACTTCCTGCGCCAGCAACGCCCCAAGGCCGAGGGCCGGGCCAATCGCTGTCTGGCGGATTATGTCGCCCCGCGGGACAGCGGCTTCGCGGATCATGCGGGGCTGTTTGCGGTCACGGCCGGCCTGGGCATAGAGCGTAAACTGGATGAGTTCGAGGCGGCCCATGACGACTACCGGGCCATCCTGCTCAAGGCGCTGGCCGACCGGCTCGCCGAGGCCTTCGCCGAGCACTTGCATGAGCGGGTCCGTCGCGAATTCTGGGGTTATGCCGCCGATGAAACACTGAACCACGACGAGATGGTCAAGGAGTGCTATCGGGGGATTCGCCCGGCGCCAGGCTACCCGGCCTGTCCCGACCACAGCGAAAAGAGCAAGATTTTTGCACTGCTCGATGCCCCGGGCCAGGCCGGCATGGAGTTGACCAGTGGCTACGCCATGCTGCCGGCGGCCTCGGTCTGCGGCTACTATTTCGCCCACCCGCAGGCCGAGTATTTCGTGCTGGGGCCGGTACTGCCGGATCAGCTGGAAGACTATGCGCGGCGCAAGGACTGCAGCCTCGAAGAGGTGAGACGGCTGCTGCCATCCAACCTGCACCATTAGCAGCGAGCTGCTACCAGATCAGGTCGTCAGGAACCGGGTGTTCGTGATCGTCGTCACCCGCTGCCAGGCTCAAATCGACGACGTGCTTCGCCGAGATCTGCCGCACCGCTTCGAGCGAGTCGGGGCCAAGAAGGTGGTAACTTCCGGCCAGGTATACAATGCCGAGTTCGTTCATGCTCAGCGCCTGTTGCTGCTCCGCGGTGACGTATACTTTCCGGATTCGCCCGTTGAACATGAAGTTTCGCGCGATTTCGGCCTCCTCACGGTTCTGTCGCCCAGCGGATACGATTTCCCTTATGGCCTTGTTCAGCTCGCGCCGACGGCGATCCTCTTCCAGTTTTTGCTGGCGGGCTCGTTCAGCCTGCCGCCGTTCCTCCCGTTCACGCAACGCGTAGGCCTGGTCGAGCGATAATTCTTCTGCGGACTTCGAGCCCTTGTTCTGGCCTTGCCGCTTCGCCTTGCGAGAAGGCTGTTGCTTCCTCTGCTCCGCTGCCCGCCTGCCTTGAGCCAGGCCCAATGAACGCAATTGATCCTGCAACGAGTCGCCCATTACTCCCTTCTCCCGGTTCCGCTCAGCCGGCAGTGATCTTCTGCCAGTTCGCGACCATCCACTCGTGGGTCTGGCGAATGCCGTCCTCCAGTCCGATGGACGGCTCCCAGCCCAGCTCGCGCAAGCGGCTGACATCCAGAAGTTTGCGTGGTGTTCCGTCCGGCATCGTCGCATCAAACTCAATCGCGCCATCGAAGCCGGCTATCCCGGCGATCAACGAGGCCAACTCTGCGATGCTGATGTCCTTGCCTGTGCCGACGTTGACGTGGGAACAGCGCTCACTGGCCACCGACCAGTACCTCTCCGGAGCCAACTCCAACAGGTGTATGCTCGCCACCGCCATGTCGTCGACATGCATGAATTCGCGCCGCGGCCGACCGCTGCCCCACACACGCACCGACGCGTCGCCAGCGACAACTGCCTGGTGAAACTTGCGCATCAACGCGGGTAAAACATGGCTGGAAGCCAGATCGAAATTGTCATTCGGCCCATACAGATTGGTCGGCATCACGCTACGAAAATCGCAACCATGCTGGCGGCGGTACGACTCGCACATCTTGATTCCGGCGATCTTCGCCACCGCGTACGCCTCGTTGGTCGGCTCCAGCGGCCCGGTCATCAGCGCTTCCTCGCGCATGGGCTGTTCAGCCAGGCGCGGGTAGATACAGGAGCTTCCCAGGAACAGCAGGCGTGCAACGCCCGCGCGGAAGGCCGCATCGATGACATTGGTCTGAACCTGCAGGTTTTCGCGGATGAAGTCGGCCGGCTGCTCATTGTTGGCCTTTATTCCGCCGACCCGCGCCGCCGCCAGGTAGACCCGCTCGATTTTCTCGTCGGCGAAGAATGCCTCGACCTCGGACTGGCGGGTCAGGTCCAGCTCGCCCCGGCCACTAACCAGCAACTCCATCCCGCTCTTGCCTGTCAGGGCGCGCAGCAGCGCGGAACCCACCATACCCTGGTGCCCTGCGACGTATGTCTTGCCCGTGCCGTCCATTACCGTGTTGTGAAGAACCCTGCGCGCTCAGTTGCCGGAGCGATTCCGGTCGATAAGAGCGTCTTCCCGAGCCAACCTGAGATCCGAATCGCTCATTTCCTGCACCATTTCCCTGAAGGAAATTCGGGGGGACCAGCCCAATGTCTCGCGCGCAAGCGTCGCGTCTCCCAAAAGCGTCTCGACCTCTGCCGGCCGGTAATAGCGAGGATCGATCTGCACCACGACATCGCCGGCCCGGAAGGCGAGTTCCTCGTTCTCCGACCAGGTCACGATACCCCGTTCTTCGGTTCCGTTGCCACGCCACTCGAGCTGCAGTCCCATGCTCTCCGCGGCGGTGTCGACGAAATCACGCACGGAGTATTGCTTGCCCGTGGCGATGACGAAATCCATTGGACGATCGTGCTGCAGCATCAGCCACTGGGCCTCGACAAAATCACGCGCATGCCCCCAGTCCCGCCGGGCATCGAGATTGCCGAGGTAAACGCATTCATCGAGGCCGCAGGCGATGCGCGCGAGGCCCCGCGTAATCTTGCGCGTCACGAAGGTCTCCCCCCGCACGGGCGATTCGTGGTTGAACAGGATGCCGTTGCAGGCGAACATGCCGTAGGACTCGCGGTAGTTGACGACGATCCAGTAGGCATAGAGTTTGGCGACGCCGTAGGGGGACCGCGGATAGAACGGCGTGGTCTCGCGCTGCGGGGTCTCCTGCACCTTGCCAAACAGCTCCGAGGTCGACGCCTGGTAGAATCGGCATCGTTCCTGCAGGCCCAGGTTGCGGATCGCTTCAAGTATCCGCAGCGTACCCACGGCATCGGATTCGGCCGTGTACTCGGGCTCTTCAAAAGACACCGCCACGTGACTTTGGGCCGCAAGGTTGTAGATCTCGTCGGGCTGCACGCTCTGGATCGTACGTTGCAGGCTGGACCCGTCCGTCATATCCCCGTAGTGCAGCACAAGGTTGGCATTTTGCACGTGTGGATCAGCGTACAGGTGATCGATCCGCTGCGTGTTGATCGACGAAGCGCGACGCTTGATGCCGTGCACTTCGTAGCCTTTCTGCAGCAGGAATTCGGCCAGGTACGCACCGTCCTGGCCCGTGATCCCCGTTATGAGCGCACGCTTCGGCACGTCAGGGCCTCCCAATCGCATAGTAAGTGAAGCCACGCCGGCGCACGACCTCCGGCGCCCAGATGTTGCGGCCGTCGACAATCACCGGCTGTTTCATTTCGCGGCAGAGGCGATCGAAGTCGGGCGCCCAGTACTGCTTCCACTCAGTCATCAGCACCAGCGCGTCGGCGCCGGCCGCCGCGCCATAGGGGTCGGCAACCGTCGCGAACCCGTCGCGGCCTTGCAGTATCCGGTGGGCCTCATCGATGGCCTGGGGGTCGTGGGCGCGGATGCGGGCTCCCGCTGCCAGTACCGCGTCGATCACCGAGAGGCTGGGTGCTTCGCGCATGTCATCCGTGTTGGGCTTGAACGAGAGGCCCCAAAGAGCGATGGTCAATCCCTCGAGCTTTCCGCCAAAGTGCTTGGTCAGCAATTCGAAGGGTTTTTGTTTCTGGCGCCGATTGACCGCTTCCACGGCCTGCAGCAGCTCCGCTTCGTAACCGTGTGCACTCGCGGTGCGTTCCAACGCACGTACGTCCTTGGGAAAGCAGGATCCGCCGTACCCGGCGCCCGGGTATATGAATGAATAGCCAATGCGCGGATCTGAACCGATGCCGTTACGGACGTGCTCGATGTCCGCGCCCACGCGAGCCGCCACGTTGGACAGTTCGTTCATCAGGCTGATCTTGGTCGCCAGCATCGCGTTGGCGGCATACTTGGTCAATTCCGAGGAGCGAACGTCCATGCACAATAGCTTTTCGTGGTTGCGATTGAACGGCGCATACAGCTCCCGCAAAAGGGCTTCGGCTTGCTCGTCCTCGACGCCGACAACGATCCGGTCCGGTTTCATGAAATCGGCAATGGCTGCCCCTTCCTTCAGGAACTCGGGATTGGACGCGACTGAAAAGGGAACCTCGACGCCGCGAGCAGCCATCCGATGCGCAATGGCCTCCCGCACGGCCTCGCAAGTGCCCACCGGCACAGTGGACTTGACGACGACCAAGCGGGGCTCGGTAAGGTGGTCACCAATCGCGGCCGACACCGCCAGCACATGGCTCAGATCGGCGGAACCATCCTCGCCCGGCGGCGTGCCGACCGCGATGAACAGCACCTCTGCGTGCTCCACCGCGCGCTCTACCGAAACGGTAAACTCCAGCCGGCCCTGAGCGGCATTGCGCCGGATCATCTGCTCCAGGCCGGGCTCGTAGATCGGCACGACCCCGTTGCGCAGGCCTTCAACCCGGGCCTCGTCAATGTCCATGCAGACCACGTGATGACCGACATCGGAAAGACCCGCGCCGCTGACCAGGCCTACATACCCGCTGCCAATGATTGAAATCCGCATCCGGCTCGATCCCCGCTCTGCTTATTCGATACCGAGCAACTCGACCTCGAAGATCAGAGTTGAATTGGGCCCGATGGGTCCGCCACCGGCCGGGCCATAGGCCAGGTTCGGCGGTATGAAGAACATGAACTTGCTGCCGACCGGCATCAGCTGAACACCCTCGGTCCAACCGGGAATGACCTGGTCGAGCTGGAACGTGACCGGCTGGTTGCGCGCATACGAGCTGTCGAACTCCTCGCCGTTGAGCAGCGTACCGCGGTAATTGACCGTGACCTTGTCGGTGGCGGCGGGCTTGGCCCCGTCACCCATCACGACAACCTTGTACTGCAGGCCCGAGTCCGTCATGACAACACCGTCCTTGACCCGGTTCTCGAGCAGAAACTTGTCGCCCTCCGCGGCATTGGCCGCGGCCAGCGTCTGGCGTTCACTCTCGGCCTCGGCGCGGCGCTTGGCGATGAATTCTTCACGGACGGTGGCTGCCTCCTCCGGCGTCATCGCCAGCGGCTCGTCGTTGTAGGTATGGCGGATCGCGTCGATCAGGCTGTCCAGGTCGAGGTCGGCGCCCTGCTGTTTCAGCGATCCGCCGATGTCCATGCCGATGATGTAACCGAGCTTCTGGGCGTCGGTCTCCAGTTCCGTACCGAGCGCAGTCCCCGTCATGAAGAGGGCCGCAAACAGCACGCCGCTGCATAAATAGTGTTTCATCCTGTTACTACTCCTTGTGTGAATACCGGCAGCGAGTTCGTTTGAAAGCGCTGATGTCTGTGTTCAGGCGGGGCGCATTGTCCTCCAATCCACCCGCCGTGGCAAACGGCGCGGCATTGTCCGGCACGCCGAACGGCGTGCTGAACAAGTCCCGCCCTACCCTGTACAATCTGCTACCTCATTCTTCAAAATCAAGCGATTATCCAAACGGCCGTGACCGGTGTACTGACTACCTTGATTGCCTACCAGGTGCTGATGCTCGGCATCGGCTGGTGGGCCAGCAAGCGCAATCGCGACAGCGAGGATTTCTACCTGGGCGGGCGCCGCCTGGGCGGCATGGTCGCCGCGCTGAGTGCCTCGGCCAGTTCTTCGTCGGCGTGGAGCCTGCTCGGGGTAAGCGGCGCGGCCTTCGCCTGGGGTCTGCCTGCCATCTGGCTGATCCCGGCGACACTCAGCGGTTTCCTGATCAACTGGTATCTGGTGGCCCCGCGACTGGCCCGGCAGAGCCGTGACGGCGGTGCGCTGACGCTGACCGAGTTCATCGCCGGACCGCGTGGCGACCCCGCGCGCCGCACCATGATGCGCATCGGCGCAGTCGTCGTCCTTTTTTCTTTCACCTTTTACATCGCGGCGCAGTTCCAGGCCGCCGGGACCACCTTCGCCAGCGTGCTCGGCATCCGCCAGGAGACCGCCATCGTGATCGGCGCCGCCGTGGTACTCGCCTACGTCTGGCTGGGCGGTTTCTGGGCCGCCAGCGTTACGGACACCGTGCAAGGGTTGCTGATGGCCTTCAGTGCGGTCCTCTTGCCATTACTGGCGCTGATTTCAGTAGGCGGTCCGGTCGAACTGGCTGCCAGCCTGGCCTCCGATTCCGGTGCGGGCACAAGCTCTGGCCCCTGGACGGGGCAAGCCTCCTGGCCGGCCGCCCTGGGCTTCGTGCTCGGCCTGTTTGGCATTGGCCTGGGCTACCCCGGCCAACCGCATGTGGTGAATCGCTTCATGGCGATTCGCGACCAGGCCGCGATCGTGAGCGGCCGGCGAATCGCCATTGCCTGGGCCACCGTAATCTATTGCGGCATGGTCGTGCTTGGTTGGTGCGGCCGCCTGCTGGCAGGCGACCTGGGCGACGGGGAGCAGCTGCTGTTCACGCTGGCCACGCTGCTCCTGCCGACGGTGCTGGCGGGCGTGATGGTCTCGGCCATCCTGTCAGCCATCATGTCGACCGCCGACAGCCAGCTGCTGGTCGCAGCCTCCAGCGTGAGTCACGACCTGCAGGACGGCCGTGGGGATTCGGGCGCCAGTCTCAAGCGCGCACGCTGGGTCGTGCTGCTGATCGGCGCCATCGCCGTGGTGCTGGCAATCGGCTTTCCGGAAAGCATATTCAACCGGGTATTGTTCGCCTGGCAAGCCCTCGCCGCGGCATTCGGGCCCCTGCTTCTGGTCACGCTGTGGCGCGGCATGGTCGCCCCGGGCTGGCGCATTGCCACGGTTTCATCCGGCTTTCTGCTGACCGTGGTACTGAGCTGGACGGTGGACTCACCGGGCGATTGGGTCGAGCGCCTGCTGCCCCTGTTGCTTGCGCTTGGCCTGGCGCTGTGGGGTTCGCGCCGCGCGCGTTAGCGGCGCGCCAAGGAACTTTTCGATCGCAACGCTTGCATTGTTCGGTAATGGTGTTATACTTCACTACAACACTGACTGACCGAAGTGAATATTCACCGGGATATCGCCATGCTACGACTCACGCCACGCTACCGCCTGCAGGTTCCTCATGGACTCGCCATTGTCGGCGCACTGCTGCTGCTCGCCGGCACCGTGGCCGGTGTAGGCAACGGCTTTAACGCCCCGCCGGGCAACTCCGCCACCGCGACAACGTTTGTTGCCGGCGGCGATATGGATACGGCGGATTCCTCCCCCGGCTCCATGGAAACAATTCCGCAGACCCCCGTGAAACAGAAAAAACGCTTCAAAATAAACCTGTTCCTGTTCCGCCACTGATGCGTGTAATCTGACACCGGCTGCCGGCCCGCCCCGCCATGTCCGCTCACTGGAACGACAGCCAGCCGATTTACTGGCAGCTCAAGGAGCGTACCGTTGCGATGATTCTGGACGGTACGCTGGCCGAGGGTGAACCGCTGCCCTCTGTCCGAAACGTTGCTTCCGAATTTCAACTCAACCCCATTACGGTCTCGAAATCTTACCAGGCCCTGGTCGAGGAAGGATTGGTCGAGAAACGCCGCGGGCTGGGGATGTTCGTCTGCGAAGGCGCCCGCCGCAAGCTGATCGCCTCGGAGCGAGCCAAGTTCCTGAACGAGGAGTGGCCGGCCATGCTCGCGCGCATCGAACAGCTGGGGCTGAGCATGGAGGATCTGCTCAGTGACCCGCCGAAACAGGAGCGCAAGAACCGATGACGTCGATAGTCTCCGCTCGCGGTCTGACCAAGCGCTACGGCCGCACGCTGGCCGTGGACCACATCGATCTCGAAATACCTCCCGGGCGTATCGTCGGGCTGATCGGCCCAAACGGCGCGGGCAAAACCTCGGCGCTCAAGGCGATTCTCGGACTGGCCACCTACGAAGGGGAGCTGAGCGTGCTCGGCAAGAATCCTTCCCGTCAGCGCGCGGCATTGATGGAGGACGTTTGTTTCATTGCCGACGTTGCCGTGCTACCCCGCTGGATCCGCGTCTGGCAACTGATCGACGTCACCGAACGGATACATCCCCGCTTCTCTCGAGCACGTTGCCTGGAATACCTCGGACAGACCAAGGTGACACTGAATCACAGGGTCAAGCAGCTGTCGAAGGGCATGGTGGCGCAACTGCACCTCGCGCTGGTCATGGCCATCGATGTCCGCCTGCTGGTGCTCGACGAACCCACACTGGGTCTCGATATCCTGTATCGCAAACAGTTTTACACCAGCCTGCTGAATGACTACTTCGACGAGCAGCGAACGATCCTGATCACGACCCACCAGGTGGAGGAAGTGGAACATATCCTGACCGACCTGATATTCATCAAGGACGGCCGTATCGCGCTGGAAGCGACCATGGAGGCGGTGGAGCAGCGTTACACCGAACTGATGGTGAAGCCGGACCGCGCGGCCGAGGCCAGGGAACTGAAGCCAATGTTCGAACGCGAACTGTTCGGGCGTCACATCTTTCTCTATGACAACGTAGGCCGCGACCAGCTCGCCGGACTGGGCGAACTGCATACACCCAGCGTCGCTGACCTGTTTGTCGCCACCATGAAGCGAGGAGAGTCATGAGACGCCTGCTGGCTCTGGTTCATCGGGAATTCTGGGAAAACAAGGGAGCTTTCCGAACTACTCCGCTCGTGATCGGAGGCATCTACATCGTCTTTCTGTTGATGTCGATTTTCACCACGGCGCACTTCGACAACGAACTCTACACGTTTCGCGAAGCGGTTCGGCTGCTCGCCGAGCAGCCGGTCGAGTTTCGCGCCGCCCATGCCGAGGAGGTCATGCTGGGAACTTCCCTGTTCTTCACGCTGGTGCTGGCTTTCGTGGTTTTTTTCTATCTGCTCGGTGCGCTATATGATGACCGCAAGGATCGCAGCATCCTGTTCTGGAAATCGTTGCCAGCCAGTGACGCCCTGACCATCGCCTCCAAGTTGCTCTCGGCCATGGTGCTGGCTCCATTGATTTTCTGGCTCGTGTTCGTACTGACACAAATCGTCATGGGAATTATCGCTTCGGTGATGGTGTTGTCCGTCGGGGAAAACCCGTGGACCCTGTTCCTCTCCATAGTCAACCCGCTGCGAGCCTGGTTCACGCTGCTGGTCAGTTACCTGGCGGCTTCGATCTGGTTCCTGCCCATCTATGGCTGGCTGCTGCTGGTCTCGGCATTCGCGCCGCGCATACCCCTGCTGTTTGCCGTACTGCCACCGGTGGTGTTCGCCATCCTGCAGATCTGGATCGATTTCCTGCGGACCTTCACGCTGGACAGCAGCCTGTTCGGTGTCATCGGCGAATGGGTGGCCAACAGCCCCGCGATCCTGACCGCCCAGGTCCATGACGGGCGCGGCACGCTGGCGCTGGGCGCACCGCTGACTGACGATTTCGACCACGCAGTCACACTCGCCAATATTTTTGATCGGCTGTTCTCCATGCAGATGCTCGTCGGTCTCGCAGTCGCCGCCGTGTTTCTGACCGGTGCACTGTGGCTGCGCCGCCGCGCGACCGATTCGTAATGGCAGAAGCGCGACTCGCGCGCGATTGCATCGCTTGCTTCCTGGAGGCGGTGCGTAAGCCGTTGCAGGACAATCAAGCTGTCGGGAACAGTTGATTAGCGCACAGGGACGTCCTGAGCGTGTCCTGCAACGGCTTACGCACCGGCGACCCACGGACTGACACACAATTGCACGCGAGCTGCGACGCTACGTTTTGATTCCGCCCTTGGTCAGCTCCAGGGGATCGAGCAGCCGGTCCAGGTCCGCGGCCGAAAGATCGGTCATTTCCCGGGCGACTTGCTTGATCGGCCTGCCCTTCCTGTAGGCCTTCTTCGCAATCTCGGCGCCGAGTTCATAACCGATCACCGGGTTCAGCGCTGTGACCAGGATGGGATTGCGCTCCAGTGCCTTGCGCGTGTTGTCCTCGCGTACCTTGAAGCCGACGATGGCCTTGTCCGCCAACACGTCGCAAGCACTCGAGAGAATGCCAAGGCTGCGCAACAGGTTCTCCGCGACCACAGGCAGCATAACGTTCAATTGAAACGCCCCTGACTGGCCCGCGACAGTGATCGTGGCATCATTTCCGATAACCTGGGCAGCCACCATGCACACCGCTTCCGGAATCACCGGGTTGACCTTCCCCGGCATGATGGAAGAACCGGGCTGCAAAGCCGGCAACTCGATCTCACCGATCCCGGCCAGCGGCCCCGAGTTCATCAGGCGCAAGTCGTTGGCGATCTTCATCAGGCTGCAGGCCAGCGTCTTCAGCTGCCCGGACAATTCGACCGACACGTCCTGCGAGCTGATTCCCTCGAAGTAATTGGCGGACGCGCGGAACTTGCAACCGGTGAGTTTCTGCAGCACGGCAGCCACGCGCGGGCCGAACTCGGGATGCGCATTGATGCCGGTGCCCACCGCGGACCCGCCCAGCGGCAGCTGGCGAACCCTCTTCAGCGCGCCGCGGATGCGCTTGATGTTCGAGCGTATCTGCTTCGACCAGCAACCCAGCTCCTGGGTAAACGTGACGGGCATGGCGTCCATCAGATGGGTGCGGCCGGTCTTGACGATCCCGGCCAGCTCTTCCCCCTTGATATCCAGCGTTTCCGCCAGGTGCTGAAGCGAAGGTATCAGTTTCTCGTAGGCCGCCAAGGCGGCACTGACCTGGATGACAGTCGGGATCACGTCGTTGGAGCTCTGGCCCATGTTCACGTGGTCGTTTGGATGAATCACGAAATCGTGATCGAGGCTGGCCATGCGAGCAATCACCTCGTTGGCATTCATGTTGGACGAGGTGCCTGAACCGGTCTGAAACACATCGACCGGGAAATGTCCGTCCACCCTGCCGGAGGAAACGGTCCTGGCGGCGTTGATGATGGCGGTAGCCCGCGCTTCGTCCAGCAAGCCCAGTTCGAGGTTCGCAATGGCCGCCGCCTCCTTGACCAGGCCCAGCGCGCGTATGAAATCTCGCGGCATGGTCTGCCCGCTGATGGGAAAGTTCTGCACGGCCCGCTGGGTCTGAGGGCCCCACAGCGCGTCGGCGGGAACGCTGAGTTCACCCATGCTGTCGGATTCGATGCGAAATTCGGTTGACATGTTCGACTCCAAACGCGGTTGGGAAAATCCTTTTTACCTGAATCGGGCGCGGAGAACCATGATACGTTCACAAGTCGCCCTTCGGGCGCAGCCGACCGGCCTCCCGCCGCCGGCGGTTGGTCTGAACGCCAATGAATGAGAAAATGACTTCCCGATCCCACGCGGTACATGCCATGAACCTGAGTCCCCTCACCGCCCTGTCCTCCATCGATGGCCGTTATGCCGCGCGCACCGAGGAACTGCGACCGATTTGCAGCGAATACGGACTGATACACCGCCGGCTGATCGTCGAAATCCGCTGGTTTCAGGCCCTGGCCAGCCACCCCGGCATTGCCGAGCTACCGGTGCTAAGCGACGAGGTGGACGATTTTCTGGACGCACTCATCGACGGTTTCGATGAGGCCGCCGCGGCGCGCATCAAGCAGATCGAGGCCGTGACCAACCACGACGTCAAGGCCGTGGAATACTACCTCAAGGAACGCTTCGCCGAAGTCCCCGAACTGGACCGCAGTGCAGAGTTCCTGCATTTCGCCTGCACTTCGGAGGATATCAACAACCTGTCCTATGCGCTGATGGTCAAGGATCTGCATGAAACCGTGATGTCTTCCTGGTTCCGGCAGGTCGACCGCGCACTGGCCACGCTCGCCAAAACCCATGCCGCCGAGGCCATGCTCTCGCGCACGCATGGGCAAACCGCCTCGCCGACCACGCTTGGGAAGGAATTCGCCAACGTGCTGCAGCGGCTGCGGCGGCAGGCCGATGCGATGTCCGGACAGGAATTGCTGGGCAAGATCAACGGTGCGGTCGGCAACTTCAACGCGCACATCGCAGCCTATCCCGACCTCGACTGGCCGGCGCTGGCGCGGGATTTCGTGGAGAACCTGGGCCTGCGGTGGAACCCGTGGACCACCCAGATCGAGCCGCATGACTGGATGGCCGAACTGTTCCACTCGCTGATGCGTTATCACACCGTGCTGATCGACCTGAGCCGCGATGTCTGGGCTTACATTTCGATCGGCTATTTCAGACAGAGGACCGTCGAGGGCGAAATTGGCTCTTCGACCATGCCCCACAAGGTCAACCCCATTGATTTCGAGAATGCCGAGGGCAATCTCGGCGTCGCCAACGCGTTGCTGGAGCACCTGGCCTCCAAGCTCCCCGTCTCGCGCTGGCAGCGTGACCTGACCGACTCGACGGTCCTGCGGGTCATCGGAACGGCCTACGGCCACTCGGTGGTGGCGCTGTCTTCGCTGCTCAAGGGGCTCGCCAAACTCGAAGTCGACACGGAGCGCCTGGCGGCCGATCTCGATCTGAGCTGGGAGGTGCTGGCCGAACCGATCCAGACCGTGATGCGGCGCTATGGCATCGAGAACCCCTACGAACAACTCAAGGCGCTCACCCGTGGCAAGCGCATCACGGCGGCCGATCTGCGCGCCTTCATCAACGGCCTGGATTTGCCGGAGGAAGTGCGCCAGGAACTCCACGCACTGACACCCGCCGGCTACACCGGCAACGCAGCGGAGATGGCCGCATCGATAGAATGACGGCGTAACAGCGAGTTTGCTCGCGACAGGGAAGAACTTCAGGGAGAGGTCGGGTACCCCATTGCATGACCGTAATTTGCCGGGAGCAAATTACCGAGCGCCCAGGGACGGCTCGAGCGTGTCCTGCAATGGGGTACCCGATCTCCCCACTTCTACGACACACATCGCGAGCAAACTCGCGGTAAGCAGCATAGACTGACCAATGACTCACACGTTCTTCAACCAGCAAGACCTGACGGCAGCAGAGTTCCTGCGGGACTACTGGCAAAAAAAGCCGCTGCTGCTGCGCCAGGCCTTTCCGG
>JAPHSB010000141.1 GCA_026193295.1 Lysobacterales bacterium | reverse complement strand
TGCGCCGGCCTTCGCCGATGCACTTTGCGACTCACTGCGGGGGCAGGAGGATGCGCCGCTGCTGGCGGCTTGCGCCAAGGAATTGGGGCGGCTGACCGGCCTGCAGATCGCGGTCGCCGATCTCGACGAAAGCGCCATCCCGGAGCATTTTCGCTTCCTGGTGCGCGTGACGGACCGGGATGGGAAGCTGCTGCAAGCCGGTCGCGATCTCGAGGTCTTGCAGGCGGCCCTTGGTCAACGGGCCCAGCGCCATTTCATGAACCTGCAGGGCGCCGCGTTCAATCGCGATGGAGAAACACAGTGGACTTTTGGTTCATTACCAGTGGAGGCCAGGACAGCGGATGGCGCACGCGCCTGGCCGGCGCTGGTGGACCAGGACACGGCGGTCGGCTTGCGGCTGTTTGACACCTGGGAAGAGGCTGTGCATTCGCAGGAGGCAGGCGTGATCAGGCTGCTGGTGCTGCGGCTGGCGGATAAGGCGAAATACCTCCGGACCCATCACGGGATAGGCCGCGACGCTCTGCTGGCATGGTCCACGGTGGGCACCGCGCCAGCGCTGGTGGAGGATCTGGTCTGGCGCAGCCTGGTGGACACCGCGGCTGACGTGGATGGATTGCTGTTGCACGAAGTGCGGGACCCGGAGGCCTTCGAGGAATTGGCCGGCAAGGTGAGGAGCCGGCTGGGCAGGACCTTCCTGGCCCGCGCCGCTGAACTCAACGAAAGCCTGCCGCTCTTCGGGCAGGTCAGGCGCGATGTCAACGGCCCCATCCGGAAAAAATGGCCGCGGGCGTTCGATGATCTTTCGTCCCAGCTGGATGACCTGGTCTATCCCGGATTCCTGGCGGAGCTGGAAAGCGGGCGCCTCGGGCATTATCCGCGCTACTTGCGCGCGATCGCGGAACGGTTGCTGCAGTTGCGGCAGAATCCGCTGCGCGACAGCCAGCGGCAGGACCAGGTGGAGCCCTGGTGGCACCGCTATCTCGAGGCGCTGGCGGCAGGTAACGCTTACGACGAATCCATGGACAGCTTTCGCTGGCTGCTGCATGAATTTCGCGTGTCCCTGTTTGCGCAGCCGCTGGGCACGGCCGTCAAAGTATCGCCGAAGCGGTTGGCGGAGGCATGGCGAACCACGGGATGTTGATACACTATTCAAATCATGAGCGTTGAAAGTCCCAAGCTGCCACAGGTCGACGGCGCAACCGCGGCCGCCCCCCACACTCGCCAGGAGTTGGAGCAGTGGGCGACGCGCTATCGCGAAAGCGCGGGCTCGGCGACCGTTCGCTGCGCCACCCTGCTCGACAGCATGTTCGAGCTCAAGCTGCTCGATGCGTCAGCTATCGATCCCCTGGTGGAGTTGCTCGAGATCCTGGAGACGCTTTCGGCCGATCCCATCACCATCAGTTGTGCGATCGTGTACGTGGCAGGCCAGGGCGGACGCGATATTTCGCGAATCGTCGAAACTCTGCCACCGGATGTCCGACTCCAACTGGGCGAGCTGAACAAGCTCAAGCACTTCGAGTCCGACAGCTCGCTCAATGCGACCGGACGCAGCGCGGAAGGTTTGCGCCGCCTGCTGCTGGCGCTGGTCAAGGATGTGCGAGTCGTTCTTGTCGACCTCGCCTGGCAGCTCGTATTGATGAGGCGTCTCGCGGAGGGCGAGCCGCGGGCGGAGGTCCTGGCGCGCGAAACCATGATGATCCATGCGCCGCTGGCGAACCGCCTCGGTATCTGGCAGCTGAAATGGGAGCTCGAGGACCTCGCGTTCCGCCACCTGGAGCCGGTGCAATACCGCAAGATTGCGGAGTTGGTCGCTGAGCATCGCACCGAGCGCGAGCGATTTATCGTGGCTTTCATGGAAAAATTGTCGGCTGTGCTCGAAGAAGCGGGCATCCGCGCGGAAGTAAAGGGCCGCCCCAAACACATCTACAGCATCTGGAAGAAGATGCAGCGCAAGGGGTTGGATTTTCACGAACTGTTCGACGTGCGGGCGGTGCGCGTGCTGGTTGACGACCTGCCGTCCTGCTACAGCGCGCTCGGCCTGGTGCACTCGCTGTGGCAGCCGATTCCGGGCGAGTTCGACGATTACATCACGACGCCGAAAGGGAACAATTACCAGTCCCTGCACACGGCGGTTGCGAACCGCGAGGGCAAAGCGGTGGAAATCCAGATCCGCACACATGAAATGCACCAGCACGCGGAACTCGGTGTGGCCGCGCACTGGCGCTACAAGGAGGGCGGACCCAACGACCCGGCCTTCGACGCCGTCACACCCGATCTGGCCTGGCACGGGGAGATCGACGCGTTCACCCTGGTCTGGGCCGCGGACGACGACGCCGGCCTGCTGACTGACGGCCGGTTCGAGGTCTACGGCCAGCTGGTCGACGGCGGGAGCGGCGCCGAGACCGGGGCCAACGACTTCCGCATCACCTTCTCCCTGGCCGACGACAAGAAGAACGACGTGCTCGAACCCGCGGTCGCGGTCCTGCCGGGCACCGACCGCTGGG
>JAPHSB010000212.1 GCA_026193295.1 Lysobacterales bacterium | reverse complement strand
CGGCGGCTCTTAAGGAGAAATAATGGCTCAATTGCTCATGCCCCAGGCGACCGCCGTCTGGCTCGTCGACAACACGTCCCTGTCGTTCGCGCAGATCGCGGATTTCTGCAACATGCACCCCCTGGAGATCCAGGCGGTCGCCGATGGCGAGGTCGCGGTCAATATCGTCGGCCAGAACCCGGTGACCGGCGGTCAGTTGGATGCCGAGGAAATCGCGGCCGCCAGCCTGCAGCATTTCGAGGAACTGATCGCGCTGGTGCCGAATATGAATTACTCAGGCGACGGCTCGCGGGCACGCTATTTCCAACTGCGCGGCATCGGCGAACTGGAGCAGTACGAGGGCGCGCCGAACCCTTCGGTTGGTTTTGTCGTGGACGACATCGACCTGTCGGGAGTGGGTGGCGTCAACCCGGTGTTTGACCTGGCCCAGGTGGAAGTGCTGCGCGGCCCGCAGGCCACGCGCTTCGGCGCCAGCGCTCTGGCCGGGATGGTCTACCTGCAGTCAGCCGAGCCCACGTCGGATTTCGATTGGCACGGCGAGGTGCTCGCAGGAGACGACGGCGCGTTGGCGGCGGGTGTCGCTGTCGGCGGTGGCCTGGCAGAGGGACTGGCCGGCCGGATGTCGGTCCACCACTATCGAAGCGACGGTTTTTACGACAACGTCGCGCTGGGTGTCGACGACAGCAATGGCCGCGACGAGAGCAGCGCCCGCGGCAAGCTGTCGTGGGAACTCGGCGGCGAATGGCGAGCGCAACTGGCCGTGCTCTACGCCGACTTCGACAACGGCTATGACGCCTGGTCTCCGGAGAATGGCCGCGTCACCTACAGCGACAACCCCGGTCGTGACGAGCAGCAGACCCTGGGCGCCGCGCTCAGGTTCAGCGGGCCGCTGGGCGAGCGCGCGCAGTTCGTCAGCATCAGCAGCTATGCCCAGTCCGACATCCTGTTTTCCTTCGACGGTGAGTGGGGCAACGCGGCGTATTGGGCGCCCTACGGTTACGATTATGTCTATGCAGACCGCCGCGACCGCCGCTCGCTGAGCCAGGAGTTCCGCTTGCTGTCGAGTCCCGCGGGTCGCCTCCTGGGTGGGCGCAGCGACTGGGTGCTGGGTGTTTATGCGCAGCGGCTGGACGAGACGGACGGCATTCTCTCTACCGGCCTGTATGACGACACGGCAGATGCGCCGTGGAGTTACTGTCCGCCCTGCCTCGACCGCACCACGCTGGACAGTAATTACGAGTCGATCAACAGCGCGCTGTTCGGCCGGCTGGACACGGCCCTGGGCGCGCGGACGTCCCTGAATCTCGGTTTGCGCCTGGAACGCTGGGAGGCCGATTACTCCGACGCCTTCCGCGACTTCATCTATGGTGACCCCGGGCAGCCAACCGGGAACGAGTTCCACCCCGGTGAAAACCTGTGGGGCGGTGACATTTCGCTGGAGTACCGCTGGTCCGATCCGGTCCGTCTGTTCGCGCTGCTGTCGCGCGGCTACAAAGCCGGCGGTTTCAATCCCAGCCTGGCCAGGGCGCTGGGTGGAAGCGACACACCGGGCCGGGCGGCAATTGCCTTCGAACCCGAGAGCCTGGTCAACTACGAGCTGGGTATCAAGGGTTCATGGCTGGGCGGCAGGCTGAGTGCAACAAGCAGCCTGTTCTGGATGGACCGCCAGGACATGCAGGTCCGCAGTTCGGCCCAGTTCACCGACAACCCCAATGACTTCGTGTTCATCACCAGCAATGCCGAGGGGCATGCCTACGGGCTGGAGGCAAGTCTTTCCCTGCAGGCCACGGAGCGCTGGCGCCTGCACGCAAGCCTGGGCCTGTTGCGCTCGGAGGTCGACGCCTACGCCCTGGAGCGGGAAGCCGATATCAAGGGTGAGCTGGTGGGGCGGTCCTTCGCCCATGCGCCGCCATACACGCTGAACCTGGGCGCCAGTTACCTGGGCCCGTCGGGCTGGGCCGGGCGGCTCGACATCAACGCGGTGGGCAGCTATTACTTCGACTACAGCCACGACGAGAAGTCGGGCAGCTACCGGGCCGTGAACCTGAAGTTCGGCAAAGAGTGGGATCACTGGGCCATGTACGGCTGGGTGCGAAACCTGCTGGACGAGGATTACTTCACCCGGGGCTTTTCGTTTGGCCTGGAGCCGCCGCTGTTCGAGCGCAGCCGCTACACCAGGCTAGGCGATCCACGGCATTATGGGGTCACGGTGACCTATCGGTACTGATACGAAATCGCGAACAAGGTTCGCTCCTACAATGACAGCGCAATCACGTAGGACCGAATTCATTCGGGAATGTGTTTACACCATCGCGAACAAGGTAAGGAGGAAACATGAGAATCACAGCAGAAATGAGCCTGTATCCGCTGAAGGACGGGCCGGTCCCCGAGATCATCGACTTCATTAGGGAGCTTCGATCCCGGGACGGTATCGAGACCGTCAGCAACCAGCTGAGCACCCAGTTGCGCGGAGAATTCGACGCCGTGACCTCCGCAATCAATCGATGCATGCGCCAGGCCATGGAAGCGCCCAACACGGTGGTGCTGGTCGTCAAGTACCTCAACGTCGATCTCGAAATCGGGCGGGCACCGACCCTGACGCCTCCCGGCGGTGGTTGATTTCACGGTACAGCAAGCCTGGGAGATTTTGGCCGTCGTGCTGGCCATCACCTACCTGGTGCTGGCCATCCGTCAAAACATCTGGTGCTGGGCGGCTGCCGCGATCAGCACCTCGCTTTACCTGTTCATCATGTACGATTCAAAGCTGTACATGCAGTCGCTGCTGCAGTTGTATTACCTGGGCATGGCCGCCTACGGCTGGTATCACTGGCGACGCCCGCAGGCCGAAGGCGAGGAGCTGCCGGTGACTACCTGGCCGCTGCGCTACCACGGCGTCGCGATCGGCGCGGTGTTGCTGTTGGTGTTCGTCAGTGCGGGAATGCTGCAACGCTACAGCGACGCCGCCCTGCCGTACGTCGACGCCTTCACCGCCTTGGGCGCTGTCGTCGCCACTTTCATGGTGGCTCGCAAGATCCTGGAGAACTGGCTTTACTGGTTCGTCATCGACAGCGTGTCGATCGGGCTCTACCTGGACCGCGAACTGTACTTTACGGCCGGTCTGTTTGCCGCCTACCTGGTGCTGGTGGTGATCGGTTACCGCAGTTGGCGCGCCAGTATGTCCGAGCGGTCCGCCTGAGGACCGAAAGATGCAAGCATCCTCTGTAAGCGAAATACTGCCACGCCTTCCCGGCATGGGAGGGGCCCGGGTGGTCCAGCGGCTGATGGACGGCCCGACCAATGCCAGTTACCTGGTCGAGCGGGGCGATGAGCGATTCGTTTTGCGGCTCGACAAACCGGAAGCCGCGCGCCTGGGGCTGGATCGGGGCAACGAACGCATCGTGTGCGCGGCCATCGCCGCGGCCGGGCTGACGCCCGGCTATCTTCATTTCGACGCCACGGCGGGGGTCTGCCTGAGGCCGTTTATCGAGGGACTCAGCCTGCGCCGCGACGATTTGCTCGAACCGCGGACGCTGGAGCGCCTGGCGGTCGTTCTGCGCCGTCTGCATCGGCTGCCACCGGTCGGCGCGCGGTTCGACGCGGCGGGGGCAACCCGGCGTTACTCGGCTCAACTGGCCACTCCGGAGGCGGTTGCGCTGGCCGAGCGGGCCGCCGTATTGCTCGCCGAAATCGGGCGGTATTCCGTGACCCCCGCGTTGTGCCACAATGACCTGGTCGCCGAGAACATGCTGGAAACGGGGAAGGGGGGTTTGCTGCTGATCGACTGGGAATATG
>JAPHSB010000114.1 GCA_026193295.1 Lysobacterales bacterium | reverse complement strand
GTGGACCTGCGCGTGATCGTGATGGACGTGCCCACCCAGGACGTGATTTCGCGCGACAACGTCTCGGTCAAGGTCAACGCGGTGGTGTACTTCCGGGTCATTGACCCCGAGAAGGCCATCATCCAGGTCGAGAAATACCTCGACGCCGTCAGCCAGTTGGCGCAGACCACGCTGCGCTCGGTGCTGGGTCAGCACGAACTGGACGATATGCTGGCCGAGCGGGAGAAGCTGAACCACGACATCCAGGGCATTCTCGACCGTCAGACCGACGCCTGGGGCATCAAGGTGGCCAACGTCGAAATCAAGCACGTCGATCTGGACGAGAGCATGATCCGGGCCATCGCCGCGCAGGCCGAGGCGGAACGCCAGCGGCGCGCCAAGGTGATCCACGCCACCGGTGAAAAGCAGGCTGCCAACGAGCTGGTAGAGGCCGCCAAAACGCTGGCCCAGGAGCCCAATGCGATCCAGTTGCGTTACATGCAGATCCTGACCGAGATCGCGGGCAGCAATACCAACACCATCATCTTCCCGCTCGACCTGGTGAAGAAAGCCCGCGACCTGCTGAGCTGAGGCGCGCACCGGGACCGGACCATGGACAGATTGTTCGAACCCCTGTCATTCCACCGCGGGCCGGCGATGAAGAACCGTTTCGTGCTGGCGCCGATGACCAATCTACAGAGCCATGCCGACGGCGTGCTGTCGGAGGAGGAGCTTCACTGGCTCACGCTGCGGGCGGCCGGCGGCTTCGGCCTGGTCATGACCTGCGCCTCGCACGTGCAGGCCATCGGCCAGGGCTTTCCCGGGCAACTGGGCATCTGGTCCGATATCCACGTCGAGGGGTTGACCCGCCTGGCCGCGGAAATCCGGCGCCACGGCAGCATCGCGGTCACGCAGTTGCATCACGCCGGCCTGCGCTCCCCGGCCGCGCTGATCGGCACGGCGCCCGTGTCCGCGTCCGACGACGAAAAAACCGGGGCGCGGGCCCTGTCAACCGGGGAAGTCGAGCAGCTGACCGAGGATTTCATCCTCGCGGCCGTCCGCGCCGAGCACGCCGGTTTCGACGGCGTGCAGGTGCACGGCGCCCACGGCTACATTGTCTGCCAGTTCCTCAGCCCCACTGTCAATCGGCGCGACGACCGCTACGGCGGCAGCCTGGAGAATCGCTGCCGGCTGCTGTTCGACATTGTTGAAGGCATCCGGGCGCGGTGCCGGCCGGACTTCCTGCTCAGCGTGCGCCTGTCCCCGGAGCGCTTCGGCATGACCCTGGGCGAGTCCACCGTAATCGCGCAGCGGCTGATGCAGTCCGGGCTGATCGACCTGCTCGACATGTCGTTGTGGGATGTGTTCAAGAAGCCCGAGGAAGAAGAGTTCAAGGACAAGCCCTTGCTGGACTGGTTCACGGCCCTGGATCGCGGTGAGGTCCGACTGTCGGTCGCCGGCAAGATACAAAGCGCCCGCGACGCCGGGCGGGTTCTGGCCGCGGGAGCCGACCTCCTGACGATTGGCCGCGCCGCGATCCTGCATCACGATTTCCCGGAACAGTGCCGGGACGATCCGTTTTTCGAACCGGTCGAGCTGCCGGTCACAGCGGATTACCTGCGCTCGGAAGGGCTTTCCGACCCCTTCATCGAATACATGAAGAACTGGGAAGGCTTCGTTACCGCAGAATAGGGGGCATGCAGGCGGCCTCCTGCAGAGGACCTCCCCCAGACACGCTTAATCCGGAATCACAACCGGCCCGCCATCGGCCGCCTGGCCGTAGATCAGTACCTTCTGGTTTGTGACAGGGGGCAGGCCCTGCTGGGATCTGACCAGGCTGGAGCCGATTTTTCGGGCTACCGCGATGCTGGCCTCGTTACCTTCGATGATGGCGTGGATGACCTGTGGCCAACCCAGCGTCTCGAACGCAAACCGGACGGACGCCCGGGCCGCTTCCGTGGCGTAGCCCTGGCGCAGATGGTCGGGTGCGATGGTCCAGCCCACCTCGGGCGCCGGCCAACCCATCGGATACCAGGGCCCGACACGCCCGACCCATGCCCCCGTTTCCTTGTGCTCCAGCGAGAAAAAGCCGTAGCCGCGGATGGCCCAGTGGCCCATCACCATCGCCATGCTGCGCCATGACTCGGCGCGGTTCATCGGCTTGGTGCCCAGGTAGCGGACGGTGTTTTCGTCGGCCATGGCTTTGGCCCAGGGCTCGAAATCGCGGTCGGGATCGACGTGGCGCAGGATCAGGCGTTCGGTTTCGATGATCATGCTGTCGATGATACCCGATGCGGGGGCGGATCCGATTCACCGAAATACTACGAAAAACCCCCGGCATATTTGCCGGGGGTTCGCGTATAGCCGATCCCGGGCGTCAGCCCGGTAGGGGTCAGGGCAACAAGACGGCGTCAATAACGTGGATCACGCCGTTGCTCGCATTTATATTGATGTAGGGCATGACCAGTCCGATGGGAGGAAGCTGATCAGGGCCGTCCCCTCTGACCTGGTTGTCCGAAATGCTCAGGTCCGGCGCGGTGAAGATGGAGCCACCGGCCAGCATCTCGATCTCCTTCGCGTTGTTGCGGTTG
>JAPHSB010000299.1 GCA_026193295.1 Lysobacterales bacterium | reverse complement strand
TAGCGTCCAACCGGGGCAGCGACGCTGCGAACGAAGTGCTCGAAAACCTGCACCCTGATCTGGTGCGCATCAGCAAAGACGTGCACGACATGTCTTACCGGCTCCATCCTTCGCTGGTTGACGACCTGGGTGTCGCTGCCGCGCTGCGGGCTGAGTGTGAACGGTTGCGTCATCGCACCGGCGCCGTCATTCGTGAGAACATCAGCGAGGTACAAAAACAGATTCCACGGGACACGGCGCTCTGCGTCTACCGGATTGCCCAGGAAGCGCTGACCAATGCCATCAAACATGCGGGAGCCGATGCCATCGAAATTTCCCTGGAAAACGACAGCGGCGCACTGCGATTGAACGTCCGCGACGACGGTGTCGGATTCGACATCGCGGACGGTGTCCCCGGCAGCGGCCTCGGCCTGTCGAGCATGCACGAGCGCGCTCAACTGGTGGGCGGTTCGCTGAGTATCCGCAGCCAGCCCGGCAAGGGCACCACGGTCAGCGCCTCGGTGCCATGCGGGGGGCTTACCCAATGAAGCGTGCGAGCGTGTTACTGGCGGATGACCACCGCATCGTGGCGGAGGGTCTGAAGCGCCTGCTGGAACCCGAATTCGACCTGGTCGGCGTGGTCGAGGACGGGCGCGCCTTGCTGACCGCGGCGAAGGAACTCCGCCCGGATGTCATCGTCTCCGACATCAGCATGCCGGAACTCAACGGCGTTGAAGCGCTGGAAGAGCTGAAGATGGAGAATCCCGGGGTTCGGGTGGTGTTCCTGACCATGCATCACAATGTTGCCTATGCCCGCCAGGCGATGGATGCCGGCGCCCTGGGTTACGTGCTCAAGCATTCCGCGGCGGAAGAATTGATCCTGGCGGTGCGCGCGGCGGCTGTCGGTAAAACCTTTGTGAGCCCGGCGATCGCCGGCGAGTTGCTGCAGGCCATGCGGGACGGTGACAGCGTCACTGACGACCCGGTCCGCAAACTGACGCTTCGGCAGCGGGAAATCCTGCGCCTGCTGGTCGACGGGCATTCGGCCAAGGCGATTGCCGCGCGCCTCGATATCTCCCCGCGCACGGTCGAGTTCCACAAGTACTCGATGATGGAAACGCTGGGCATTTCGAACAACGCGGAGCTGATCCGCTTTGCCCTGGAGAGTGGCGCCAGCGAAATCTGAACCGCTTTAGCCCGCATCCTGCTCCACTCTTCGCAGCCAGGCAGGGCTGCCGCTGGGCAGCCGCAGTAGTGCAGTGGTTCAAATTGCGCGTTGGAGGGCGGACTCAGACAATCCAAAATCCGTTGACACGTACTGCTCTCCGCGCAAGACGGCGCTTATGGCGCAGGGCAAGTCGCGGCCGATCGATCGTTTGAGAACAACGCCATGCGCGCCTGCCGCGAGCGCCAGGCGGGCCACGGCTGCCTCGTCGTGCACGGATAACACGATCACCCGGGGGGTCGGCGACAACAGGCTGATCTCCTGCAGCAGGCGCGGGGAATCGGGACCCGCAAGCGACAGGTCGAGGACAATCAGCGCGGGCGCCAGCTCTTGTGCACCCTCTCGCAGAGTTGGCGCGTCGCCCACGACATAAACCGTTTGGAATTCCGCTTCGAGCAGATCCCGGACTCTTTCGGCAAGTACCGTGTGGCGGTCCGCCAGTATCGCGCAGTTGGAATCTTGAGGTGCCATGCTCCTGTTACCGGCCATGTCGGGTAGCACCCCTGGAGGTGCGGAACGATCGTTCCATTACAGTAGGCACCCGCGCGTGAACTTCCGCTACTCGCAAATTTACCAGTCGCAGGCAGAAAGTTTGCGGGGGAAATGTCCTTCGGTGTGCGTGCTGTGCAACGCCGTCGTGATGCGCAAAAGTCACATCGCCCGCGCAAATTCTTGTCCTTCCGCCCCGTAAAATTACGAGTTACGACACGGAAAGCGGCCACCTAGACTGTTGAGTGACATGCGGCACGCACGCGGGCGCGTGCAGGTGCCGAATCCAGGTGGACAGGAGTAGAACCGATGAAGCGCATTCCCTTACACCCCGGGATATTCACATGGCTCGTCGCCATGATGGCCCTGGTCATCGTCGTTGCGGCGCCCGGCGCTTTCGCACAGGCAGGCAGCCCCGAACTGCCCAAGGAGAAACAAACCAGCCTCGGTCTCTACCTGACCGCCGCCGAGGCCTACGAGAAGTGGCGCACGGATCCGGAACACATCAAGGTCCTCGACGTCCGCACTACCGAGGAATACCTGTTCGTCGGTCATGCGCCGATGGCCTGGAATGTCCCGCTGATGTCGCAAACCTACCAATGGAACGCCGACAAGGAATACTTTGCGATGCAGCCCAATCCGGGCTTTGTATCCCAGGTGACTGAATTTGCCAGGCCATCCGACACGCTGCTCGTGATGTGCCGTTCCGGCGGCCGCAGTGCGATGGCTGTCAACAAGTTGGCTGAAGCCGGCTTCACGAACGTCTACCAGATTGTCGACGGTATGGAAGGCGATGCAGTCATGGACCCCGAAAGTGTTTACCGGGGCCAGCGGCTCAAGAATGGCTGGAAAAACTCAGGGATACCCTGGACCTATCAACCCGACCCCGAACGTATGCGATTCGTTACCAAGCAACCTCAGGAGTAGTCAGCATGACAACTGAAAACAGCCGCGAAGAAAACGGCGTCACCCGGCGCGAAGCGTTAATGTCCATCGGCGGCGTCGCCGCCGGTGCCGCTCTTGCCTCCAGCGGAGTGATCGGAACTGCACAAGCCGCTGAAGCCGGCAGCCGGGCCGTGAAGAAAGAGATTGACGGCAAGATGACCACCACGATCAGCCTCGATTGGAACGAGGTGTACTACACCAACTGCCCACTCATCTCCGCCAGCAACGTGGACCAGGAGTTGGGCTGGACTGCGGAGGAATACGGAAAGCTCGGCGTGAAATTTGCCTATTTCCGCTCAGTCCCGGAGACCGACTGGTACCCGCATTACATTCACAACCAGGAAAACCTGATCCGTTTCGGTGGCTTGTTCCCGCCTATCCATGTTAATGCAGACTATCGCAGGACCCGGATGCTGGGCCTCACGCATGTCCCCTTTGAAGGTGGTTGCCTGATGGTGCGCGCCAAGGACAATCTGTTTCGGATGAGTGACCTGAAAGGCAAGAAGATCGGCATCACCAGGAGCCTCAACACGCTCAAGAATGACTGGTGGCGCATCCAGGAACACCAGGGCATCCTGTTGATGCTGCAGATGAACGGCATGACGGAAAAGGACGTCAAACTAGTCGATTTCCCCTACCCGGACGACTGGTACGACGATCCCGCCATGCTGAAGCCCATGATCAACCCGACCTTTTGGCAGTTGAATCGTGACCACAAACACGACCTGGCTTTCCGTCCGTTGGAAACGGCACTGCTCGAGGGCAAAGTCGATGCGATCTACTCACAGAGCAAGGTCTTCCAGCACATTCAGGAAGCGACGGGAGAAATGGCTGCGATTGAAGACCTGTCCAAATACCCGGACTGGAGGCTTCAGGTAGCCAATATCCCCGCCATCATCACCTGCACCGACCTGATGGCCAAGGAGCACCCGGAGCTGGTCGTCGCTTTCATGAAAGGCATGATCCGGGTGGGGCGCTGGTCCAACGAACACAAGCGTGCTGCGGCGGCGATTCTCAACAAGCAAACCTACTACCTGGACGAAGCGGATACCTACGAGGGCATCAAGCATGTTGACATGGTGCCCAACCTTTCGGCGCAGAACCTGGCCATGGTCAACATCGGCAAGGACTTCATGCTCAAGCACGGCTACATCAAGAACGACTTCGATGTAGAGAAGTGGGCCGCTCCGGAGTTCCTTGCACAGGCCGGGAAAGAGCTGCTCGAAGATAAGATCGAAATGCGGAAAATGGAAAAGATCCCCACCATGCAGGGACGGGTTGGCTAGCCTGGCGGAGTCGCAATGGACTGCCTGCGTGGAAGACCTTCCGACAACGGCCTTCCACGCTGCGTTTCGTCCTTGCGGGGTTTTCCACCTGCCTACTCGTTGATGAATTTTGGTAAATGTTAAACGCACCTTGCCGTCGGCTCCACAGCGCGGGACCGTTCCTCGTTCTGTGATCTGCGGTACATTGGATTCCGGTTAATCCAGGCAGGTGCTTCATGACAATACTCTCGTCATCATGGAACGTGGCATCAAGGCTTCACGTCCGCAGATACACGGGTGGCGCGTTACTGGGGCTACTCGCACTTGTTCTCAGCCCGCTTGCACAAGCAGCCGCGGCTGCTGACATCGACCCGAGCGGCAGGCCGCGCATCGGCCTGGTGCTGGGCGGCGGCGGCGCCAAGGGCGCTGCCCACATCGGCGTGCTGCGCGTGCTTGACGAATTGCACATTCCCGTGGATTGCGTGGCCGGAACCAGCATGGGCGCGCTGGTGGGCGGCACCTTCGCGTCCGGCGTGCCCGCGGAGGAACTCGAGCGCGCCACATCCGCGATCGACTGGTCGAGCACCCTGGGCAAGGAAGGACTGCGCGACCGGACCCCGATCGAGCGCAAGCTCGAGGGCACGACCTACACCAACCAGCTGGAACTGGGCCTCAAGGACGGCAGCGTGGTCCTGCCCGGCGGTCTGTTGAAAACCCAGGACATCGAGGACGTGATCCGTGGCCTGATCAACGACGCCCGCTTCCAGCGGGATTTCGACCACCTGCCCATCCCGTTTCGCGCGGTGGCCACCGACATGGTCAGCGGGCAGATGGTGGTGCTCGGCAGCGGTGACCTGTCGGTCGCCATGCGCGCCAGCATGTCGATACCCGGCGCCTTTTCGCCCGTCGTGATCGGCGAGCAGGTGTTGTCGGACGGCGGCATGGTGCGCAACCTGCCGGTGGACATCGCGCGCGAGCTCTGTGCCGAAGTGGTGATAGCCGTCTGGTTGACCACGCCCGAGCCCAAAGCTGAGGATCTCAAGTCTGCCCTGTCACTGGTGTCCCGCTCCATGGACGTGATGATCGAGGCCAACGAGCGCGCGCAGATCCAAACGCTGACTCCGGATGATGTTGGCATCCAAGTGCCGATGGGCGACATCGGCACGGGTGACTTTCAACGCGTTGCCGAGGCCATCGTATTGGGGCGTGCTGCTGCCGAGGCGCACATCGCCGAGCTGCGCCGCTTCTCGCTCCCGGAAAGCGAGTACCTCGCCTGGCGCGATTCGGTCACTTCGGCGGAGGCGAAACCGGTCCACCTGGCGGAGGTTCGCATCCAGGGCCTGCGCCAGGTGAGCCCGGCGTACGTTGAGACACAGTTGCAGAATCTGCAGCCCGGAGCCGACGTCGACAGCCGGCAGATCAAGGAAGACACGGACCGTCTATACGCCCTGGGCGATTTCGAACGCATCGAGCATCAACTCACCGGTCCGCCGGAGGCGCGGACGATGGAAATCTCGCCGGTCGAAAAATCCTGGGGCCCGAACTTTCTCCGCTTCGACCTCGGGCTCTCCGCGGAGGGCTCGGGAGACCTCCTTGCGATTCTGCGCGCCGACCACACGCGCGCCTGGATTGGGGAGCTGGGCGGCCGCTGGAACAATTCCCTGCAGATCGGCCGCAAGACCGAGCTTGCCACGGAGTTCTACCAGCCGCTGGACCAGGCGCACGACTTTTTCGTCCGGCCGGCGGTTCGGTACGAAAACAACCTGCAGGGGATCTACTTCGATGGTGAGCAGGTGGCGCGCTACTACATCAGCGACTTTTATGGCGAGCTGGCCGTCGGCGCCAACATCGGCACCCGGGCGCAGCTGAGTGCCGGCCTGCGCAGCGGCTGGGTGAAGACGGAGCGGGATACCGGATCGCTGATTTTGCCGGAACAGGAAAAGGAGGGCGACTCCAGTTTGTTCCTCAATGCGGCCTATGACACGCGCGACGACATCGGCCTGCCCACGCGCGGCAGTCTCATTTACCTGCGCTACGTGCATTCCGGTTCATGGCTGGGCGGCGAGCAGGACTACGACCTGGCGGAGGGCGTATTCACGAAATCGTATCCCTGGCGGGGCGACTCGCTCAGCCTGATTCTCGGCGGCGGCAAGAAACTGGCCGGCGATCTGCCCGCGTCCCGCGACTTCCGGCTCGGCGGCATCCGCTCGTTCCCGGGTCTGCGCTTCGACGAACTTCGGGGTACGAATTACTGGTTTGCCGGAACCAGTTACCTGTGGAAACTCGCCGACATCCAGCCGCTGTTCGGCCAGGCGCTGTACGCGGGGCTGCGGCTCCAGGCGGGCCGCATGACGGGGCGTAACGATCTGCTGCGGAACGCCGGCACTTTCTATGGAATCGCCGGCTCACTGAACGGACGCACCCTGCTGGGGCCCTT
The DNA here is from genome assembly GCA_026193295.1 of Lysobacterales bacterium. Taxonomy (GTDB): domain Bacteria; phylum Pseudomonadota; class Gammaproteobacteria; order Xanthomonadales; family SZUA-36; genus CALKKN01. The sequence continues at coordinate 2,843 of JAPHSB010000299.1, read as the reverse complement.
CATCCTGTCGCTGGGCTACGTCGACAACGACAGCTGGGAACTGCAATTTACCTTGGGGCGGCCCATTCCGGAGGGTTCGGCACTTGACGCAATCCACTGACCGCAGGCAGCGGTTGGCTACCATGGCTACGGCAGCAAGTGGGTTATGCTACCCGGATACCGCGAGGGGGCCGTCCTGAGCAGACCTGCGCCACCGCGGAGACCGGGAGCCACAGGGGCAGTTATATGACTGGATTGGACAATGGCGTGTTACAGATCGGACCTTTCCTGGCGGTAACGATTGGCATCGTCGTGCTGTTCATCGGCAAGCGCCTGAATGACGCTGTCGGCTTTCTGCGCGAATTCAGCATTCCGGAACCGGTTACGGGGGGACTGCTGTTTTCGCTCTGCACGGCGCTCCTGTACGCCGTGAGCGGCGTCGCCATCGAGTTCAACCTGGGCGTGCGCGATGTGCTGCTGGTGTATTTCTTCACCACGATCGGCATCAACGCCAGCGTCAAGGACCTCCTGTCGGGTGGCAAACCACTGGTCATCCTGCTCATCATCACGATCAGCTACATGTTCGTGCAGGATCTGCTGGGCATCTCGGTGGCGCGGCTGTTTGGGCAGCCGGCCGCGGTCGGCATGCTGGGCGGCACGGTTTCGTTGATTGGTGGCCACGGCACGGCGATCGCCTGGGCGCCGCAGATCGCCGAAAACTATGGCGTCGCCAACGCGATGGAAATCGGCATGGCCTGCGCGACGTTCGGTCTGATCCTGGCCAGCCTGATGGGTGGCCCGACCGCCAAATGGCTGATCAGCCGGCACCAACTGCAGCCGCGTGACCAAGGGCCGCTGGACGTTGGCACCTTGGTGACGGCGGCGCCCGTATCGAGTGATCCCATGGACTTCCTCGACGCGATCCTGGCCCTTCACATCTGCATATTGCTGGGTTACAGCCTGAACGCGGGGCTAGAGGCCCTGGGCCTGGACCTGCCCCTGTTCGTCACCTGCCTGTTCGCCGGCATCCTGATGACCAACCTGGTGCCCCGCTCCCTGCCGCGGTTCTCCGGCAGGGCCTGGCCCAGCCGCACCCCGCAAATAGCCTTGATCGCCGATATCGCGTTGGGGACCTTCCTGGCCATGTCGCTGATGAGCCTGCAGCTGTGGACCCTGATCGAGATGGCCGGCCCGATCCTCACCATCATGGCGGCACAGTTCGCAGTGGCGGTGGCGATCAACCTGTTCGTCGTGTTCCCGGCACTGGGAAAGAACTACGACGCCGCGGTCGTCTGTGCGGGCTTCGGCGGCATTTCGCTCGGCTCGACGCCAACCGCGATGGCCAACATGTCGGCGGTGACGACACGCTATGGCGCCTCCCACCTGGCCTTCATCATCGTGCCGCTGGTCTGCGCCTTTTTCATCGATATCGCCAATGCACTGCTGATCCCGTTTTTCCTGGCGCATTTCTGATGCGCTGGGCCCGCGCAACGCACAGCAACCCCTGGGTGTTCGGTTCGTGGTTCCTGCTGGCGGGGCTCGGCATGGCAGTCATCGCCATAAAGGGCGTTCACAAGGGGTCCAATCCCCTCGCAGGGCGGCTTGCAGGCCGCTTGTGCGCACTGACCGTCGCGCTGCTGGCGGCGGGCCATATCACTTGCGTGTCGGCGCAGCCTGCCAACCCGCAGGCCTCGGACTACCGCGAACCGGAGCCGGCGGTGACCGCACTGCTGACCGCGCCGACCCCCCCCGAGCCACTGCTGCATGCCCGCTCGGGCCAGGTGGCCCTGCTGTTCCGTGAACCGGTCATCCGGATGGAACGGCTGGCCCGGCCGCGCCTCGGCCTGGCCGGTTTCCGCTTCGACCCGGAATCGCAGACCTCGGGCGTCAATCCGCTGATCTACCGGATCGAGGTCGTGTCGGTTACCGCAGACCCGGAACAGGAGCCCGTGATTTGGGTGCCGGCAGGCCGGGCGGTGCTTGACTTCGTGCATTTCTCACCCGACGGCCGCACGTTGTCGGCCCTGGCGATCGGTGACGGTCCTGCGCGGTTGGTGCTGTTCGATATCGCTGCCGGCGAGGAGCGGGTGTTGGATACGCCCGTCAATGCGTCATGGGGTGATCCCTGCCGCTGGGTGGGCAACGACGATCTGCTGTGCCGCGTCATACCGGACGACCGCGGCCTGCCGCCGGCCGAACGGTTGGCGCCCATCCTGGTGGAACACTTCGGCGCGGCGACGCCATTGCGCACCTCCCAGAACCTGCTGGAGAACTCGTACGAGGATGAACTGTTCGAGTACTACTTCAGCGCGCAGTTGGCGCAGGTCGATCGTTCCGGCAGCTTGCGGCGCGTGCCGGGACTGCGGGGCCTGATCCTGAGCCTGGAACCGTCTCCGGACGGCGCCTACGCGGTTCTGACCCGCATCCAGCGCCCCTTCTCGCGGTTGGTGCCGGCACGCCGCTTTCCCAGCTCGGTCGAGCTGTGGGACCTGGCGCAGGGAACGCAGCTGTATGCGTCCCGCCCCAGCGGTTATGGCCTGGAAGACGGCGAGGCGGACCACGAAGATCCGCGCCGCGCCACCTGGATGCCCGGAACGTCAAACACCCTGGGTTTCATCGACAAGACGCGGGACGCGGAAGGCAAGCGCGTGTACCGGTGGATGGCGCTGCAAGCCCCGTTCACTGGTGAGCTCGTGGAGGTTGCAGCCAGCAGCAAGTTGATCCGGCGCTTTGGCTGGACCACCGCCGGGACGCCGCTTTTCACCACCAATGGCGATGCCGCCAACGAAACGCGCGTCTACGCGGTGTTCGAGGACGGCGCGAAGCAGATCTGGAGCGGCGTCACCGCGGACCGCTACGACAAC
>JAPHSB010000364.1 GCA_026193295.1 Lysobacterales bacterium | reverse complement strand
GACGAATACGTGCACGAGGTGCGTTCAGCACTTACATCGCTTTGGCCCGCTGCCCGCATGGTCACGTTTGGCCACCTGGGCGACGGCAACATTCACCTGGTGCTGACGGTGGGCAGCCACGAACCCAGGGATGTGCACCGCGTGGAAAAGATCGTGTACGAGGCGCTGGGACGGCACGGCGGCGTGATTTCCGCCGAGCACGGCATCGGGCTCGAGAAGCGGGCCTACCTGGGGCACTCCCGCAGTCCCCAGGAAATCGCCCTGATGAAGACGCTCAAGCAAGCGCTCGACCCGAAAAACATCCTCAACCCGGGCAAGATCATCTGAATATTTTCCCAGGAGCCACAATGAACGGAGCCGAAAACTTACTGCACACCCTCGAACACGCCGGCGTCGAAGTCTGTTTCGCCAACCCCGGAACCTCCGAGATGCACCTGGTCAGCGCGATTGGCCGCTCCGAACAGATGCGAGCCATCCTGTGCCTTTACGAAGGTGTCGTCTCGGGAGCCGCCGACGGTTACGCTCGCATGGTGGACAAGCCGGCCCTCACCCTGCTTCACCTGGGATCCGGCTTTGCCAACAGCATGGCCAACCAGCACAACGCGATGCGCGCCCACGTCCCGCTGGTGAACATGGTGGGCGATCACGCCACCTACCACCTCAAATACGACGCACCGTTGACCTCGGACGTGCTGGCACACGCGCGGATCGTTTCGGACTGGGCGCGGGCATCGGAATCGGCAGACGACCTGGCGCTGGCAGGGGCGGAAGCCGTGCAGGCCTCGCTGCGGGGTGCGGGCAAGGTGGCCACGTTTATCGCACCCGCCAACCACGCCTGGGACGAAACCTCTCGGACGGCCGAGCCGCTGATGCCAGCCGGCCTGGAGGCGGTCGGACAGGACGCCACGGAAGCCGCGACCAAGCTCCTCGGCAACGGCAAAAAGACGGTGCTGTTCCTGGGGGGGCGCGCCCTGCGCGAAGCAAGCCTGCACGCTGCCGGGCGCATCGCCGAAGCCACCGGTGCGCGCCTGGTCTGCGAAGTTTTTCCAGCCCGATTGCAGCGCGGTGCAGGCCGGGTCGCGGTCGAACGCCTGCCCTATTTCGCCGAGGCCGCCGTGGCCGCCCTGGATGGCACGGAACAGATGATTCTGGTTGGATCCAAAGCGCCCGTGGCGTTCTTCGCCTACCCGGGTAAACCGGGCTGGCTCGCACCGGAAAGCTGCGAGATACACACCCTCGCCACGGTCGACCAGGATCCACTGGCGGCGCTGAAAGCCGTCGCGGACCGCCTCGGCGCCAACGACGAACCTGCACTCGCCCAGCCCGCCTTGGGGCTCCCCATACCCAGCGGCATCCTGAGCCCCGTGGCGATTGGCCAGAGCGTGACCCGCGCGCTGCCGGCGGATGCCATCGTGGTCGATGAGGCGGCGACCTGTGGCCTGGGCATATTCCCCGTGACCGGACAAGCCGCGGCGCACGACTGGCTGACTTTGACTGGCGGCGCCATCGGAATCGGTTTGCCGCTGGCACTGGGTGCCGCCGTTGCTTGCCCTGATCGCAAAGTTATCGCACTGCAGGCAGACGGCAGTGCAATGTACACGCTGCAGACCCTGTGGACCATGGCCCGCGAGCAGGTCGACGTGACCGTGGTGATCATGAACAACCGCAGTTACGCGATCCTGAACATCGAGCTGGCCCGGGTCGGCGCCGGCCAACCCAACGCCAAGACACTGTCCATGTTGGACCTGTCGCATCCGGATCTCGATTTCGTCGCGTTGGCCGAGGGCATGGGCATCCGCGCAACCCGAGCGACCACGGCCGAAGAGTTCGATGTCCAGTTCGCAGAGGCCATGGCCGGCAGCGGGCCACGACTGATCGAGGCGATGGTGGTTCAGCAGATGCCGTGAGTCCGGGCCCGCGCCGGCCTTACCGGAGATCAGTCGGATTCAAGCAAGTCCGTGTTGAGTTCGTCGATGCGGTTGACGCCCATCAGGGCCATGGTGACGGCGATTTCGTGTTGCACCACGGACAGGTACTGGGCCAGGCCCCGTTCGCCGCGGCCGGCCAGCGCCCACGCCCAGGGGCGCCCCATCAACACGCCGTCGGCGCCCAGAGCCACGGCCTTCACGACATCGGTACCACAGCGCACGCCGCCATCCATCAGGACCTCGAGGCGGTCACCAACGGCAGCCACGACTTCGGGCAGCTTGCTGACGCAGGAGGCCACCCCATCGAGCTGACGACCGCCATGATTGGAAACCACTACTCCATCAGCACCCGCATCTGCCGCTGCCTGCGCGTCTTCGGCCGACATAACGCCCTTGATGACGAGTTTCCCGGGCCAAAGGCCCCGCAGCCACTCGATGTCCTTCCAGGTCACGGTCGGGTCGAACTGGTCATCGACGAACCGCTTGAACGAATCGAAGTCATTGGGATCGGCAACCGCCTCGAGCAGATTGCCGAAATGGTGCGGCTTACCCATGATGCCGACGTCGAATAACCAGCGGGGCCGCAGCAGCAATTGCATCGCCTTGGCCAACGGCGCTCCGCCAAGCATTCCGTTTTGCGTGTCTCGGTGCCGCATCCCGGCAACGGCCAGATCGACCGTGAACAACAGGGTGTCGCAACCGTTCGCCGCGGCGCGCGCCAGCAAAGTTTCCACGAGGCCGCGGTCACGCAGCATGTAAAGCTGGAACCAACACGCGTCGGGCACCGCCGCGTTGACTTCCTCCAACGGACAGATGCCGACCGTGGAGACCGTGAACGGCACGCCGGCGCCTGTTGCGGCACGGGCTGCCTGCACCTCGCCACGCCGCGCCATCATTCCCGCCAAACCCAGTGGCGCCAGCGCCAGTGGCATGGCCACCCGCCGGCCGCACAGCTCAGTCGAAGTATCGACGCCGCTGACATCGCGCATCACCCGTTGCCTGAGTCGCACCCGCAGAAAATCAGCTTCGTTATCCGCCATCGATTCTTCATTGCCCGCGCCGCCATCGACGTAATCGAACAGGAAACGAGGCAGTCTCCGCTGCGCCAGAATCCGGTAATCTTCGGCCGTGACGGCAACATGGCTGCGGCTCTTTAGCATTCGGTAACTCCTTGCAACGCGTCCTCTGCCGGCCACCCGCAGCGCGGTCCTGCCGAATCCGGATCCACTGCCTGGCGCGGCCCGGGTCATTTCGCGGCGGGCACCGCGAACTCCTGGATCTTCTGCGCGCGCGGCCCGTAGAAGGCCGGACGGGCATCGTCCGGCCAGTTACCCATGAACGGAGCGGTCAGCACCCCCGGCAGGTCGTGCCAGGTCACCGCCGCGGCTGTGAATCCATCGGGAGAAGTGGTCAGCAGATCAACGGTCAATGGACCGGGCCCGGGATAAACGACCCGGATGGTGGCGGTTCTCTTTTCCTGCTTGATGTTCGCAGAGGTGTCCAGCGCCAGAAGTCCGTTGACCCATGCCCGCTGCAGCCCCACTTCAGCTGGCACGGTAAGCTGCAGGTAGCGCTGTCCAGCCGGCAGATCGAGCACCAGGCCGCGGCGCCAGCCGTCTTGCTCCAGGCTCGCCCCGCCCGGCGTGATTTCGATGGCGGGCAAGTCGAGGGCCGCGACTTCACGCGCGGGACGCGCGGTGGTCCCCAGGCGCCCGTCGTTCAGTTCGCGGCTTTCGAATCCATGACCTCGCGCAAATCCGCGGTCATAACCGCTCTGCACGCTTTCCAGCACGACATAGCCCGCCAGATCCCCCGCGGTCTCGCTGTACATCAGCGTCATGTCCCGCGGCCGCTCCGCGGTGAAACCGGGCAGGAGCAGGTGCACGCAACAGGCGCCCACCAGGGCCAGCAGCAACCATTTTGCCGGCCGCCAGGTCAGTTCGCGGTTCTTGACGTAGGCCAGCAGCATCGGCATGGCTGTGATGGTCATCAGCGACAACGGGATCACTTTGACCTGACTCCGGTCGAAATTCATGATCACGTCGAGCATGAAAAAGTGATAGAGGGAAATGAAGGCAGTCGCTGCGAAGCCAAGCACCGAGGCCATCAGCAGCGGTGCGGGCGATTTCTTGCGGAACAGGTCGATGACCGAACCCAGGGCAAACATGGCCAGCGGTACCAGGGTGACATAGGCAGCGGAAGGCAGTCTGGCGGCCAGGATTAACCCCAGGGCAAAGACAAGCGCCCACGCCAGAACCATCCAGGCACAGGCGGACACGCGGCCAGTGAATACTTTCAATGTGCTGTACACGGTCAAACCGAGCAGCAGGAACAGGGCCAGGCGGCCGACCCAGGGATGTGGGTGCTCCAGGGGATGGAGATCCGGCCAATGCCCCAGCGGCCAGGACAACAGGTAACCTCCGACCACCAGGGCGATGGATAGAATGGGGATGGCCAACAATCCCCAGCGCAGTTGCCGGTAGCGGAACTCCTTGCGAAAAGCGAGGCCGATGGCGAGCATCGCCCAAACACCAAGGAAAAGGGCCAGGCCGCTCGCGATACTGATCGGGTAGTGCAGCAGTCCCAGGCCGAACACGTCCATATAGCCGCCGTCTTCCGGGTGGACCAGGGTCGTCAGATCGCGCTCTCCGAAGGCCTTGAGCATGCCCCAGGCGTTGTCGCCGTGATGTTGCAGGCTGCCGAGGTCGAGGTGATCCGGATCGTCCAGCTGGGAGTGGTACAGCGCGACCCCCCGCACGAACGCAAAATTGACCCCCATGATGCCCTTGCGCTTGTAAACCGTGTAATCGGTG
>JAPHSB010000365.1 GCA_026193295.1 Lysobacterales bacterium | reverse complement strand
TCCGTCACGGCTGCGGTCGACGTTGTAGACGATGGGTGCTTCCGGGTCACCGGCGCGCAGGAAGTAAGCATGCAAGGAATGCGCGAGCCGCTCTTCGACGGTGGAACTGGCCGCCAGCAAAGCCTGTGCCAGCACCTGCCCGCCGAACACGCGCTCGGTGCCGATGTCACGACTGGCTCCGCGGAACATGTTGACCTCCAGCGCTTCCAGCTGCATCAGGCCCAGGAGTTCCCGGAATGCCGTGGACTGACGGCTCATCGGCCAAGCCTTGCGATGCTGTCGGTTCCTGTCATTGCTCCTTTCCCATGCGTGCCCAGCGAAGCGCTTAAGATGGTGGTAAACCTGTGCGAGCACAAGAGGGCTGCATGGCGCCGGACAGCCGCGTCGGCTGTGTTACATTCACGCCTATGAAGCTCCCCGACTCTTTCCTGTGGCACGACTACGAGACTTTCGGCGCCAACCCGATGAGCGACCGGCCGGCGCAATTCGCCGCGCAACGGACCGATGCAAATCTCGACCCGATGGGTGATCCCGTCACGTTGTATTGTGCGCCGGCCAACGACGTCCTGCCGCACCCGATGGCGTGCCTGATTACCGGCATCACGCCGCAGGAGGCCCGCAAGCGCGGATTGTGTGAAACCGAGTTTGCCCAGCGCGTAAGTGACGAAATGATGCGGCCGGGCACCTGCAGCGCCGGCTACAACAGCATCCGTTTCGACGACGTGATTACCCGCAACCTGCTGTACCGCAATCTGCGCGACCCGTACGAGCGGGAATACCGCAATGGCAACTCGAGATGGGACCTGATCGACCTCGCTCGCATGTGCTATGCCCTGCGGCCCGACGGCGTCGAATGGCCATTGCACGAACCGGGCAAACCGAGCTTCCGCCTCGAAGACCTTACCGCGGCCAACGGCATCCACCACGAAGGCGCCCACGACGCCTTGGCCGATGTGCACGCGACCATCGGCCTCGCCCGGCGCATCCGCGCGGCCCAGCCGAGGCTTTTTCGCTGGGCACTGGGTCTGCGCGACCAAAAGGCAGTCGCGGGCCTGCTGGACACGGTCGAACCCAAGCCTGTGTTGCACACCTCGGCGCGCATCGCCGCCACCCGCGGTTGCACCACCCTGGTTTTGCCGCTCGCCGTGCTGCCAGACCGCCCCAAGTCCGTGGTGGTGCTCGATCTCGCAGCCGATCCGGCGCCGCTGCTCCACGAGACCGTTGACGTCCTGCGCGACCGGGTCTTCACGGCCGCTGAAGATCTGCCCGAAGATGTCGAACGTCTGCCCCTGAAGCTCATCCATAGCAACCACGTGCCGATGGTCGCACCACTGGCGACGCTCAAGGGCGTGGACACCCAGCGCATCCAGCTCGACCCGGAGCAGTGCCTGCAGCATGCCCGCACGTTGCTGGGCGCGCTGGACGCGGTCCGTGCCAAGGTCACGGAGGTCTATGCGCGTTCGGCATCCACGCCCGAAGATCGTTCTGATCCGGACTTGATGCTATACAGCGGCGGATTCTTTTCGCCGGGCGATCGTCACCTCATGAAGAAGATCCTGGCCGTGCCGCCCGACAAATTGGGTGGGCACCTGTGGTCGTTCCAGGACGGGCGCCTGCCGCTGATGCTGTTCCGCTACCGGGCACGCAATTACCCGGAGACGCTGAATCCCGAAGAGGCCCGGGCATGGGACCGGGACCGGCGCGCCAGGCTCACCGAGGCCGGCGACCGGGACCACTTCACGCTGGAGGATTTCAGGCAGACGATGCAGGAGCTGCGGGAAGAACAAAACGCTGACCCGGAGGCCCTTGATATCCTCGATCAGCTGGATGCCTGGGTGCTTGAAACCGGCATGGCGGACCTTTGAGCGAGCGAATTAACCCACAGGCGCGAAAAAGAGCTGGATCGGGCATCTTTAGGAAACTGTCACAATTCTTATTTCAATGACTTATGGCGGATATCTCGATTGGATTCGAATTCTTTATGCACAAGTCCCTGATTGTCTTTGTTACAGATATTTGACGCCCACGGGATATCCTCAGACCGGGGTTGCTATCCGTAAGTTGTTGTTTTTTGGGGCCGTATTTTATCTGTTCATTTTTTGATCAAAACGGACCGGTGCCCACGATGGCTCAGACGCCGTGACCTTTCTCACAGGGTTATCCACAGCTTTTGTGGATAAGTTTTCAGGCCACATTCAGGGCCAGTTGGAGCGTGTCGGGGCGGGGCGGAAATGCCGCTTTCTTGCGTCCCGCGCTGCGCCTTAAACCGCGTCTGGCGGCCGGCGAGACGAACTCCACGTGCGAGCCATCAGAGAACTGAAGCATCCAGATTTCCCGCACCTCTTCTCCAGGTGGCGTGAGGGCGATGACACCGGTGATGGTCTTACCGATCAGATCCTGGTTTGCTTTCATCAACTGCTCCTTATCAAGGTAACTGCTTACCGTGACCCCATTGAACCCCATCCGGTTCTCAAAACCTGAGAGGCGTTTCGTTGACTACCGTCAGATGGAAGAGACCCCGGGCCCGGTCGGCCCGGGGAACGGCCGGCTGGCAGGATTCAATCATCCGCTGTCGCTTCGGCATCATCCAGCTGGATCAGACCACGATTCTGATCGACCGTTCTGATGCCGATGCCCTTCACGTTGACCAGTTCGTCGGCATGCAGAAACGAGCCATTGGCTTCGCGGTAGGCGACGATGGCCTGCGCCTTGCTAAGGCCGACGCCCTTGAGGCTCTGCGAGATTTCCTCAGCCGAGGCGGAGTTGATGTTGACCGGATCGGCAGCCCAAGCCGCCGCAGCCAAGAGCAGAGTGACCAGTGCAGTCAGAAATGGTTTCATTGCAGTATTCCCCTTCGTCAGTGGTGTAAGAGACGGCCTGGCGGACCACGCCGTGTTTTGTCGTATTGCGGAATTCAGCTTAGCCGCAGCGAAGGCCTGCCGGTCACCTGACATCACCCGGAATCCCTGTAGGAATTCCCCCCTTGTCATGCGTTGCCCGGCCTTGAACCCAGCATGGCGTTCCGGCACAATGCCCTCCCCCGCAGGTCAGCAAGCGCATCACTGTGGGAGACCTGTCAATGGTGGCCCTCGCCGGTCCCCCCGCGACGATAAGTTGTGAACCCCGTCAGGCCCGGAAGGGAGCAGCGGCAGCAATGGACTCGGGCGCCGGGGTGTGGCGGGTGGGGGCCGCCACCCAACAGCGCCGCCGGCCGCATTCGTCGCGCGTCGATCGCGTTTTCCGTTATGATGTCAGAGGCATGAACTTCACCCTTCGCAACCGGCCAATCATTACCTCATGAGCTACCAGGTCCTGGCGCGGAAGTGGCGCCCCAAAACCTTTGCAGAACTGGTTGGCCAGGAGCATGTCTCGCAGGCCCTGATCAACGGCCTCGACCAGGACCGCCTGCACCACGCCTTCCTGTTCACCGGCACCCGCGGGGTCGGCAAGACCACCATCGCGCGCATCCTGGCCAAGTGCCTCAACTGTGAGACGGGTGTCAGTTCAAAACCCTGCGGCGAATGCGGCAGCTGCGTCGACCTCGACGAGGGCCGCTTCGTCGACATGATCGAGATCGACGCCGCCTCGCGCACCGGCGTGGACGACATGCGCGAACTGCTGGATGCGGTGCAGTACACGCCGAGCCGCGGCCGTTACAAGGTCTACATCATCGACGAAGTGCACATGCTATCGACCAGCAGCTTCAACGCGCTGCTGAAAACGCTCGAAGAGCCGCCGCCGCACGTCAAATTCGTGCTGGCTACCACCGACCCCCAGAAAATCCCGGTCACCATCCTGTCCCGTTGCCTGCAGTTCAACCTGCGGCGGCTGTTGCCCGACCAGGTCGCCGCTTACCTGAAGAAGCTGGTTGCAACCGAAGGCATCGAGGCCGAACCGGAAACCCTGACGGTGCTGGCGCGGGCCGCGGACGGCAGCATGCGCGACGGACTCAGCCTGCTGGACCAGGCCATCGCCTTCGGCGGCGGCAAACTGGTCATGAGCGATCTCGAGAAGATGCTGGGACTGGTCGATCACCGCCATGTCACCTCCATGGTGCGGGCGCTGGCCGACGGAGACGCTGAAAACCTGCTCGCCATCGCGGGCGAACTGGTCGCGCAATCACGCGACCTCGGCACCGC
>JAPHSB010000222.1 GCA_026193295.1 Lysobacterales bacterium | reverse complement strand
TCGGCCAGTCCCGCCCGGTACCATTCGAGCATGCCCTCGTGGCCCAGCAAGAGGTCGGCGTAGGCGCGCGAAGTTTCGCTCAGGGGCAGGCCATAGGTCTGCACGCGGAAAGCTACCGGGGCATAGAACGCATCGGCGGCGCTGAATTCGGGGCCGGCGAGCCAGGGGCCGCCGAAGCGGGTCCGGCCCTCCGACCATATCTCGTCGACACGCGCGATATCCGCCTGCAGGGCATCCGGTATTTCAGCAAGTTCGATCCGCAGACCACAGTTCATCGAGCAGCGCTCGCGTAGCGCGCCGAACCCCGAGTGCATCTCGCTGGCCACGCTGCGGGCCCAGGCGCGGGTCTCCGCGTTTTCGGGCCAGACGCCCGCGTGCCGCTCGGCCAGGTACTCGACGATGGCCAGGGAATCCCAAACCACCGTCGCTCCGTCGTGCAGGCAGGGCACCCGGCCATTGGGTGAGAAGGTACGGTAGCTGTCCCAGCACGACCCATCTTCCAGCGGAACCAGCCGCTCCTCGAAAGGGATGCCCAAAGCGCGCATCAGCAGCCATGGCCGCAATGACCATGAAGAGTAATTCTTGTTCGCAATGTAAAGCGTGTACATGGTCCAGCCTCCGTTGGGCAACGGTACCATATCCGGTGATTCCGGCGTATCGGGACGCTCCTGTTCCGGGCGGTGTTTGGTGGGGATAACGACCAAAGGGCGCGAGGCCCCCTGGTCGTTTGTTTTCCCTGGCGGTTGCTACTTGACCTCAGCCGAGTTCCACAGGGAACTGCCGCTGCAGTCCGCGACCTTGTCCCAGTCTTCGTCTGCTTTCGACGCGGCTGATCCGCCGTAGCCATTCCAGAAGGTTCCCCAGATTGCCGCATCCGGAGCGGTCAGGACAAAGTTGAAGCCACCCTCGCCGGCATTGGCGGCCAGCGGCATCTCGTGATAGACCTTAAGCTCCGAGCCGCCTTTCATGCCCTTGGCCGCGGCCAGCCAGGCCGACGAGACTTTCTCGAGTTCTGCGCCTGTCTTGCCGTCGTGCAGCGTGCACTCCCAAACTTGCACGACGTCTGCGTTGGCGTAGTTGAACGCGCCCAACAGCAGGGCGCCAATAATCGTTTTTGTCATGTTTTTCATGAAAACTCTCCGGGTGGCCGAATTGCCACAGGATTCAGTATAGGTGGTAATTCCCGCTTTTGTTGCGCGGTTCGCTTCCAGAGTTGATGTTGCAGCCATTCACCGCCATGCGTGGCCGGCTCCGGTGAGCCACTCGCCATATAACTCAGTGTTGCCGTTTGGTTCGTTGCAACAGAACCATTGCGATACCGCCCAGAGTCGCTGCTGAAGCCAGCACCAGGCGCAGCGTCACGGGTTCCGCCAGCATCAGCACGCCGCCGATAGCCGCGATGACCGGCACCGACAACTGGACGGTGGCGGCACGGGTGGAGGTGAGCCCTTTCAAGGCTGCGTACCAGGTTACGTAGCCGAGGCCCGAGGCGACAGATCCCGATGCGACCGCCAGCAACAGCCCGCGGGTCGAGAGATGCAGGTCGCCGATGAACAGGATGCTGACGGCGATGGCCATGGGGGCAGCCAGGATGAAGTTGTTGGCTGTGGATTCCAGCGGATTGCCGGCGCGTCGGCCTACCAGCGAGTAGAGTCCCCAGGCCAGGCCGGCCACGATCATCAGGCCGGCGCCGAGCGGATCGGGTGCGGTAATGCCCGGCGAGACCAGGTAGACCAGGCCAGCTACCGCCAGCAACAGACCGGCCCACGACCAGATGTTGAAGGGCTCGCCTGAGCGCAGTGCCGCGATAATCATGGTCAGTTGTACGGATCCGAACAAAAGCAGCGCGCCGGTGCCGGCGCTGAGCGAAAGGTAGGCGAAGGAGAAAAAAATTACGTACCCGAACAGCATGCTTGCCGCGCGCCAGTCAAAGCCGGCGCGGCGCCTGCCGCCGCCCCAGTGCGGCAGCATGAACAGGCTCAGAGTAATGGCGCCGGAAACTACCCGGACAGTAGCAAAGGACGCCGCGTCGATCTGCTGGTCGCCAAGCGCGAGTCGGCACAACAGCGAGTTGGCGGCGAACGCGAACATCGCAATGACGGTCAGCAGCGGCGTGCTCGTGATGTGTCGCATTGGCTCTCCGGCGCGGCTGAGGGATAATCCGTATGAACGTGAATTCTAGCAACGAAAAGGATCCGCCATGGCAACTGTGTTGATTACCGGTGCGAACCGGGGTATTGGTTTGGAGATCGCCAGTCAGTATGAGGCCCGCGGCGACGAGGTCGTCGCGGTTTGTCGTCGTTCCTGCGAGGCACTCGACACGATGGGCGTGGAAGTCATTGACGGAGTGGATGTGACTTCCGATGAATCCGTTGCCGACATGGCCTCCGCGTTGAGCGGCAGGCGCATCGATCGGCTGGTCAACAACGCTGGAATTCTCGAACGCGACGGGCTGGACGACCTGGACTTCGGCGTTATCGAGCGTCAGTTCCGGGTCAACGCGCTCGGGCCGCTGCGGGTGACAGCGGCGCTGCGCCCGCTGCTGACGGACGGCGCCAAAGTGTTCATCGTCACCAGTCGTATGGGCTCGATCGAGGACAATAGCTCGGGCGGGTACTACGGCTATCGCATGTCTAAGGCGGCAGTGAACATCGCAGCAAAGAGCCTGAGCGTCGATTTGAAGGATGCCGGCGTCGGCGTTTTCCTGCTACACCCGGGTTACGTGGCCACCGACATGACCGGCGGGCAGGGTATACCGGCCGAGCAGGCGGCGGCCGGGCTGATCGAGCGGATGGATACGCTGCAGTTGGAGCAGACCGGCACCTTCTGGCACCAGGAAGGTTATGCCCTACCGTGGTGAGGAATTGAGATTGAAGTTGCCGCGTTCGCTCACGCGAATGGAGGGGTAGAGCCCCTGCAGGTCGAGTTTCGCCTCGAACTCGTACTCGAGGTTATCGGTCGGAGCCTGCATCATGTCGCCGATAAAGCGGATGCCCGCCAGCAGGTTGGCGCTGGCGGTCAGCGTGAGGTCTTCCTGGCTGTAACCTTCGATCACCGGGAAATCCTTGCCGACGCCCTTGACCAGTTCGTGGCCTTGTACGGAGATGGTGTAAACGACCCCTTCGAGGGCGAGCGATTGCGCGTTTGGATTGATGACACGCAGACCGATTTCGAAGGTCGGCGCCATGCCTTCGCTGGGCAAGGCGCGGAACGAGGTCAGCGTGACGGTGGGTTCCTCGTAGTCGGGACTCATCGTGGCGCAAGCAGCCAGCAGAAGGCTGAGCAGCAGCCATGAGCCAAGCTTGATTCTGCCGTTCACCGCGCACCGCCGGTCTTGCACACTTGCCCGATGCGGTCGATCAACTCCCGCGTCACCCCGTCGAGGCCGGCCTGGTGCGCGGCGACTACGCTGGCCAGGCGCTGAGCGGCAACCGGGTGGGCCTCGTCCAGGCGCAGTGGATGGCGGTCGCCATTGCATTCGATGTTGCCTGCAAGACCCACGCGAACTGACGAGGTATTACCGGCACCGTCCTGAATGCCGAAGAACTCGCGCACTTCCAGCTGCAATAGCCAGCCGCCCTCCGCGGCGTGGTCACTGCCGTGCACGGAGGAGAACTGGCCCGTGGCCTCCAGGGAGCGCTCAAGTATCGATGTCAGAACCTCCGGTAAGTGGTCTGTCCAGCGGGCGTTGCTGACGGGTTGCAAGCGGGCGTCGGCACCGAGTGCCAGGATGCGGTCCGTGTCGAGCCCCGGAATCGCCGCCACGTCCAGGGCCAGGTCAACTGCGCCATCGCCGGCAGTCGCCGGCAAGGAGGTTGCCAGCGGCGTCAAAAGGTAGGTCTGCCTGGCCGGTTGGTCACTGGTCAGGATGCCGCCGCAACCCTGGGCCATCAACAGCATCGCCAGCAGGGCCAGTCGTGTTGTCAGTCTGTTCATCTCAGGGGTCCATATCCAGTGCGTCGTTGGGTGGGCGATGAATCAGTTGCGATGGATCATCCTTCAGTTCCGTCACCAGCTTTTCGAGCTCGCGGAGCGTCGCCCGGCTTTCCCGCAACAGCGCCGGCGCTTCACCCAGTCCGTCCTGCATGAAGCGCTCCATGTTGCCCTCGTTGTTACGCAGCATTGCATCGAAGCGGTCGGTCAGGCTGGCCAGGTTTTCGCTGCTGCGGTTGATGTTGGCGAGCGTCGCGCTCAAGTCCGGCTGAACCTGGCCAATCATGGAGCGCAGGTCGCCGACCGCGGCCTGGATGTCGGCCAGGGTGGTGCTGAGGTCCCGCGGCAGCGCGGCGAGGGTGTCGCTGCTGCCGGCGAGGGAAGCCGTCAGGGTTTCAACGTTTTGCAGTGTGCCGCTGATCTTGTCGCGATTGTCTTCGCCCAGAAGCTCGCCGGCCTGCGTCAGCAGGCTGTCCAGTTTGGTGATGATTTCAGGCGCACTGGACAGCATGGCGGCAAAACCGACGTCCCGCACCGGTATCTCGGGGTATTGTCCGCGTGGGGGGGTGGGCAGCGGTGTGTGCTGACCCGTTTCGCTCGCGAGGTTGACCACCGCCACGCCCGTGATGCCCTGCAGGGCCAGGCTGGCATAGGTGCCCTGGTTGACCGGCGTGCTGGTCAGGATCTCGATGTCGACGCGCACACGCACGCCGTCGCCCGATTCCAGGTCCATATGGATCACGCTGCCCACGCTCATGCCCATGTACTTGACCGGCCCGCCGATGGCCAGGCCGCTGACGTCCCGTTCGAACTTCAGGGTGTAACGGGACATCTCTTCAGCGCCACTGCGCCCGGTCAGCCAGATCACGAAAATCACAAAAGACGTGATCGCGACCGTGACAAACAGTCCGACGGTAAAGTTGCGGTCACCTTTGAACATCAATCACCTGTCTCTATCGGCTGTGCGCTTTCCGGTCGCATGTGCCTCGCTGCCTGCCGGGCCCTGACGGCCCGGGGGTCGCCGAAATATTGCTGGATCCATGGATCGGGATGCTTCACCAGCTTGTCGAGAGTATCGACGATGATGCCCTTGTTGACCAGCACAGCCACGCGGTCGCAGACGCTGAACAGCGTGTCGACGTCGTGCGTGATCATCACGATGGTGAGGTCCAGGTTCGCGTGCAGATAGCTGACCAGCTCATCGAACTCGGTGGCCGAAATCGGATCCAGCCCGGCGGTTGGCTCGTCCAGGAACAGGATTCTCGGCTCCAGCGCGAGCGCCCGCGCCAGCGAAGCGCGCTTGCGCATGCCGCCGGACAGTTCGTTCGGGTACTTGGCCGCCGCGGCCAGGTCGAGCCCGACCATGAAGATCTTGAGGACGGCCAGTTCGCGGCGCGTTTCCACCGGCAGGTCCGAGTGCAGCGCGATGGGCAATTCCACGTTCTCCTGCACGGTAAGACCGGAGAGCAGCGCGCCGCCCTGGAACAGCACGCCCCATTGCCGGTGCGGTCCGGGCTCGAGGTATCGGATCGCTTGGCCGAGCACCTCGATGCGCCCGGCATTGGGGCCGTGCAGGCCGAGGATGCTGCGCAACAATACCGACTTGCCCGTGCCCGATCCGCCGACGACTCCCAGGATCTCATCCCGCCGCACGTCGAGATTGAGCTGGTCGTGCACGACCTGGTTGCCGAAGCGGTTGACCAGTCCGCGGATTGAAATGATGTGTTCGTATTCGCCTGCCATCAGAAACCAATCCGTGAATAGATCACTGTAAAGATCGCGTCGGCGACGATGATCAGGAAAATGGATTGGACGACGGCGATCGTGGTCAGGCGCCCCAGCTCTTCAGCCGAGCCCTTGACCTGCATGCCCCTCAAGGTGCCAGTGACTGCGATCAGGAAGGCGAAGACCGGCGCCTTGGATAACCCCACCAGCAGGTCGTTGACGTTGATGGCGACCGCCAGCCTCTCGCTGAAGGCGAAACCGCTGATATCCAGCACGGTCGCGCCGATGAAGGCGCCGCCCAGCAAACCGGCGGCGTCGGCGAACACCGTCAACAGTGGCAGGGCGATCATCAGGCCGATGATGCGGGGAATGATCAGCACCTGGTTGGGGTTCAGGCCCATCACGCGCAGGGCGTCGACTTCCTCGGTCAGTTTCATGGTACCCAGGGCCGCGGCGAAGGCCGATCCCGAGCGACCTGCCACCATGATTGCGGCGAGCAGCACCCCGAGTTCTCGAAAGATGGCATTGGCGACCAGGTCCACCATGAAAATGTTGGCGCCGAACTGTTCCAGTTGGCGTGCGCTCTGGTACGCCAGGACCACACCCATCAGGAAGCAGATCACGGTCACGATGGGGATCGCCGCCACGCCGCAGCTGTGAACCTGCCGGATCGCCTCGCCGATCATCAGGCGGGAAGGGCGCTTGATGCCGTCGAGCACGGCCCGCGCGATGTAGCCTACCGAATCGACGGCCTCTATGGTGTTGGCTCCGATCTTACCTATGCCGTCCCGCAGGAAGTGGCTGGGCTGCGGGTCGAAGAACCCGGGTACATATTCCTTGCGCGCCGCGAGGTCGATGATGTGCTGCAGGAATTTGAGGTGGGACGATCGGAACCCCTCGAAGTCGGTTTTGATGCCGAGTTCTTCGAAGTCCATCGACCGCTCGTAGAGCACCCACGCACCGGCCAGGTCCAGGTCCCGCAGACCACCGCACTGGAAGGACACGCGCTGCTCGGACGCGGGCATGATCTCATCCAGCGTCTGCTGGAGTCGCTGAACGTTTGGAAACACCCAGTCATCCTGCAGCTTGATCTGCAGCAGTCCGTCCTGCCGGTCTACGGTGAGGTAGGTGCTCATGACCTGCGGGTATCCGCGCCTCGCGATTGATGATCACATTTAGCTGAGTCTAGCAAACAGGATGTCTTTCTACCCGGTCAGCGGCGTTTGCCGCTGCGCCGGAGTGCCGCAGGCAGCAGGGCCTCGATGCGGGCGCGGACATCCTGGCGGTCAACCAGGTCGCTGACAAAATCCAGCCGGTCCGTGTCCAGGACCAGCACGTCACCCAGGGTGTAATTCCCGATCCACGCCTCGTACAGGCGTTCCAGGCGCTTCAGGTAGGACAGTGGGATGTCCTGTTCCATCGGCCGCCCGCGCAGCCGGATGCGCTGGCGCAGCGTGCGCATCGGGCAGCGCAGGTAAATCATCAGGTCGGGTGGCTTGATGACGGCCAAAATGGTCTGGTAGAAAGCCCAGTAGGTGTGCCAGTCGCGCTGGTCGATCTTGCGCATCTGGTGCAGCGCGGTGGCGAAGATCTCGGCGTCTTCGAAGATGGTGCGGTCCTGGATGACGACCCCGGGCGTGCGGTCCGCTTCCTGGTGGATGCGGAACTTGCTGCTGAGGAAGAACAGCTGGGACTGGAACGCCCAGCGGCGCATGTCCTGGTAAAAATCCTGCAGGTATGGGTTGGCATCGTTGGGCTCGTAGAATGGCGAAACGTCGTAGGTGCTCGTAAGGAAGTCGAGCAGCGAGGATTTGCCGCTGCCGATGTTGCCGGCAATTGCTATGAATTTGCGTTCGGCCATGTCAGGATTTGTCGCCCGGGTCGCGGGTCGCTATGCTTGATTGTTTACACGCTGGCTCTCGCATTTTATAGGTGCTCAGATGCAATTGTGGAAAAAATCATTCGTCATCCCTTGCGCGCTGGCGTTTCTCGTGGCCCTGCCGCCGGAGTTGCCGGCTCACGAAGGGGACGCTTCCGAGGCCATCCAGTCGCAGCGTGGACGGGTCCTGGGCAGCATCAGTTTTCCGACCTCGAGCGAGGTTCCCGCAGCGCAGGAAGCCTTCATCCAGGGCATGTTACTGCTGCACCTGTTCGAGTACCCCTACGCCCGGGAAGAATTTCTGCGGGCCCAGGAGCTGGACCCTGACCTGGCCATGGCTTACTGGGGCGAAGCCATGACCTACAACCACCCCATCTGGGATGAGCAAGACCTGGCGGCGGCGCGCGACGCCCTGATGAAGCTCGGTCCGACACCGGAAATCAGGGTGGCGCGCACTCCGGTGGCACGCGAGCAGGGTTTGCTGGCGGCGCTGGAGCAGCTGTACGGTCCCGGCAGCAAGGCCCAGCGGGACCAGGCCTACCTGCGGTCGATGGAACAATTGGCCGCGGCGTACCCTGAAGATCACGAGGTCCAGTTGTTCTACGCGTTATCGCTTTTCGGAGCCCGGGCCGGAGTCCGTGATACCGCAACCTACATGTTGGCCACCGCTGTCGCCCAGGGCGTCTTCAGCGAAAACCCGCAGCATCCGGGCGCGGCACACTACCTGATTCACGGTGTGGACGACCCGGTGCACGCCGTGCTCGGTCTCCGCGCCGCGCGAGCCCTGGCCCAAATGGCGCCCGATGCCGGCCATGCCCAACACATGA
>JAPHSB010000362.1 GCA_026193295.1 Lysobacterales bacterium | reverse complement strand
CGCGCGTGGTTACGGATTACCTGGAAAAGGCCGGCGTGCTGGATGACCTGGCCGCCCTGGGCTTCAACGTGGTGGGCTATGGCTGCACCACCTGCATCGGCAATTCGGGCCCGTTGCCGGAGCCGATCGAGAAGGCCATTCGGGAGCACGACCTGGTTGCGGTATCCGTGCTGTCGGGTAATCGTAACTTCGAAGGCCGCGTGCACGCGCACGTCAAAATGAACTACCTGGCGTCCCCGCCGCTGGTGGTGGCTTACGCGCTGGCCGGGCGCATGGACGTCAACCTGACCACTGATCCGCTCGGCGAGGATGCCGATGGCAAACCGGTCTACCTCAAGGATATCTGGCCTTCCAGCCACGAAATCCAGGAGGCAATCCTGAGCAGCGTCACCTCGGAGATGTTCCGCAGCAGTTACGCCAGTGTGTTCCAGGGTGACGAGCGCTGGAACAGCATCGAGTCGCCGGAAGGCGAAATGTTCGCCTGGGATGACGATTCCACGTATATCCAGAATCCGCCCTACTTCCGCGGCATGACGCTGCAACCGCCCGGCGTTCCGGAAATCCGGGGCGCACGCTGCCTGGCCAAGCTGGGCGACTCCATCACCACCGACCACATTTCGCCGGCCGGTGCGATCAAGCACGACTCGCCGGCCGGCGCCTACCTGCAGAGCAAGGGCGTGCAGAAGGCGGATTTCAACTCCTATGGCTCGCGCCGCGGCAATCACCAAGTCATGATGCGCGGCACCTTTGCCAACGTGCGGTTGCGCAACCAGTTGGCGCCGGGCACGGAGGGCGGCTGGACTACGCACCAGCCCAGCGGCGAGCAGATGTCCATTTACGATGCGGCCATGAAGTACCAGGCCGAAGGCACTCCACTGATCATCCTGGCCGGCAAGGAATACGGCACCGGTTCGTCCCGCGACTGGGCGGCGAAGGGCACGAATCTGCTTGGCGTCAAGGCGGTCATTACCGAAAGCTTCGAGCGCATCCACCGCTCCAACCTGGTTGGCATGGGCGTGCTGCCGTTGAACTTTATGCCTGGTGAAAGCGTCGAATCGTTAGGGTTGAACGGAAAAGAACTCTTTACAATTGAGGGTCTTGGAGATGGTTCTTCAGAAACTGTCACAGTTACTGCCACGGCAAATGACGGCCGCGTAACCACCTTCCAGGCGCGGGTTCGCATCGACACCCCCAAGGAAGCGGAATACTTCCGTCACGGCGGCATTCTGCACTACGTGCTGAGGCAGTTGGCGTCGGCTTAGTAGACATTCCGACTGCAGGAGGCCACGAGCAACAGCATTCGCAGGGCGCCTCTTCGCCTACGGCGAAACCGCACTGCTCTTACAGGCTGCGCTTTGCGACCTCCTGCAGTGGGGATCGACCTCAGGCCTTGCCTTTGACGAGAATGCTCACCCGGCGATTTTGCGCCCGCCCCTGCGACGTCGCATTGTCCGCCACGGGGTAACCTTCGCCGTAACCGATCGCGGCCATTCGACCCTGCTCCACCTCGCGCAGCGCGAGATGGTTATAGACCGATTTCGCGCGGCGCTCCGAGAGTTGCACGTTGTATTGCTCGCTGCCGCTGGAATCGGTGTAGCCCTGAATCAGGATCGCGGTCTTGGGATACTCGCGCATCACCCGGGCGAAATCGTCCAGGCTCGACATCGACTGCGGCGAAAGCGTGGCGGAATCCACCGCAAACAGGATGTCGCTGTCGAAATTGATGCGCAGCGTTTCCTCGTCGAGTCGTTCGACCTCGACGTCATCGATTTCTTCCAGGGCCTTTTCCTGCTTGTCCATGTACAGGCCGATGCCGGCGCCGAGACCGGCGCCCACCGCAGCGGAGCCCAATACTTCATCCAGTTCGCCGTCACCAATAAAGAAGCCGGCGGCCGCACCGACGGCCGCTCCGACAGCCGCGCCGCGCTTGGTTTGCGCATAGGGGTCATTGGATGACGGGGTGGTCGCACACCCGGCTGCCAGGAGTAGGACAGCCAGTGCGAAGATCGGAGTTCCGTAGCGCATTTCTCACCTCCTTGTGAATGGGTGTCTGATCGAAGACGATACCATTATCCTCGGATTGCCTGAACTCTGCATGAATTACATATTCAGGCTCTATATGTTCGCGAATGACGGTAAGTCGAGCAGGGGTACCGGGTACCTGAAGGCCGGACACGCTCGAGACATCCGTGTGCGCTAATCTACTGTTCCCGACAGTTGATTGTCCTGCCTGCAGGCACCCGACACCCCTGAGTGTGGCCTGGAGCCATTTGTGAACAAGTTCGTCCGAGTCAGCCTGCGCTCGCTGCTGTGGGGTGAAGGGGACGAACGGACCGCAGGTAGCGTTCTGCTTCGGCCGTATTCAGATCCCGGGCGCTGCCCAGCAGTTCGAGGTCGTCGCCCTGGATGCGGGCCGCCGGTATGCCGTTGAGCAGGAGGATACGGTTGCCGGGCCGGGCGGCAGTTTTGACACCGGGCGTGATGATCCCGCCGAGGTTGAGCGGATCGGCGGCGCTGATAACGGCGAGGTGCCGGTTGCGGGCATCACCCTCTTTGCCCCGCAGCAAGCCGACAGCTTCCGGCAAGGCGAACTGTTCGCCGGAAAAACCATCCACGAACCGTCCACCGTGCACTTCCCCGCGGTCCTCCATGCGGCGCAGGTAGCGCAGCAAGAACCGCCAGGGCGGCAACAGGGATTCGCGCTCCAGCACGGCACGAAAAACGACGCCGTAACGCAACAGCAGCGCTTCGCACAAGACTGCCAGTCTCGCCTGGTCGGGAAACAGTTCGTCAGCGACGCCGTCAGGGTCCGAGGACTGACCGTCGTGGATCACGCTCCAGCGTCCGAGCAGGCCGGTGCCGGGCCCGCCGGGGCGTCCGCCGCGACGCCGGCCAAGTTTCTTCTGTATCCGGTGCTTTTCCGATTCCGGTCGGATCAGCCAGCGCAACGGT
>JAPHSB010000278.1 GCA_026193295.1 Lysobacterales bacterium | reverse complement strand
TCCAGCGTATAGCGTGCCGCAGCCAGCGGGCGGAATGCCCGGCCAGAGGCTCGTAGATTGCGCGGATCAACCACCAGGTCATCCACAGCACAGCCAGCAGGATCACCAGCATGACCGCCAGGCGGCCGGTATATTCGGAGGCCACCTCGAGGGACGCGCCAAACAGCATCCCCGGCACCAGGAAAGACGGCGCCCAGGTGACGCAGGCCACGGAATCGACCGCCAGGAACCTCGACGGTTTCATCCCCATCATGCCGCCGACCGCCGGGATGATCGGACGCAGGGGGCCGATGAAGCGCCCGGCCAGCACGCTCTTGGCGCCATGGGCGTGGAAGAAGCGGGTGCCCCGCTCCATCAATCCGGGATAGCGGGAGAAGGGCCAGATCTCCAGCAGGTGGCCGCGAAATCGATGGCCGAGGGCGTAACTGAGGCCATCGCCCAGAAAAGCGCCGAGAGATGCTGCCGCCCAGACGGGAACCATATCCAGCAAGCCGAGACCGATCAGCGTGCCAATGCCGAACAGGATCACGATGCCCGGCAACAGGATGCCGACCAGCACCAGCGACTCGAAAAATGAAACCAGGAAGACGATCAGGATGCCCCAGCCCGGGTAAGCATTGAGCCAGTTCAGAAGTTCCTGTGTCCAGCCGGTGTCCATCGGTGGCTATAATACGGCAATGATCCACACGGAGTCGTGACATGGGGGACGGACTGAAAGGAAAAACGCTGTTCATCACCGGCGCCTCGCGCGGCATCGGCAAGGCGATCGCGCTGCGGGCTGCCCGCGACGGCGCCAACATCGTCGTCGCCGCCAAGACCCATCGCAAACATCCCGTTTTGCCCGGCACCATCCACTCGGCTGTCGAGGAGATCGAAGCCGCCGGGGGTCGCGGTCTCGCGATTCGGCTGGACATCCGCGACGAGGATGCCGTAGAGCGGGCCGTGGCGGAGGCCGTGGCGCATTTCGGCGCGCTCGACATCCTGGTCAACAACGCCAGCGCGATCATGCTGAGTAACACGCGTGATCTGCCCCTGAAACGCTACGACCTGATGTTCGACGTCAACGTCCGCGGCACCTACGTCATGAGTCGCGCGTGTGTTCCGCACCTGCAAAAATCCTCCAATCCGCACGTGCTGAACCTGTCGCCCCCGCTAAACCTGAGCCCGGCCTGGTTCAAGGATCACGTGGCTTACACGATGGCCAAGTACGCCATGAGCATGTGCGTGATCGGGATGGCCGAGGAATTTCGCGGAGACGGGATTGCGTTCAACGCCTTGTGGCCACGGACTGTCATCGACACAGCGGCGATCGGAATCCTGGACGGCCGCGTCAAGCCGGAAAACTGCCGCTCGCCGCAGATCATGGCGGACGCGGCCCATGCGATCCTGTGCCAACCAGCCAGGCGCTGCACCGGTCACTTCTACCTGGACGAGGATGTATTGCGGGCCGTCGGCACACGCAATTTTGATCGGTACGCGGTCAAGCCAGGCGCGCCCCTGATGCGCGACCTGTTTTTGGACTAGCCCGTATCGATCGAGCGGCGGACGCTTCAGAGCCGCGCGAAAGATTCGCGTGCGGCAGCCACCGTCGCGTCGATGTGCTCGGCCGTATGCGCCGATGAAACGAAGCCGGCCTCGAAGGCCGATGGCGCCAGGTACACGCCCCGCTCCAGCATCAGGTGGAAAAACGCTTTGAACGCGGCGACGTCGCAACTGCCGGCTTCGGCGAAATTGACCACCTTCTTCGCATCGGTGAAGAGCAGGCCGAACATGCCACCCACGCTCGTGGTCAAGACCGGCACGCCAGCAGCGTCGGCCGCCTGCTGCAAGCCGCAAGTCAATTGCCGCGTCTGCTCGCTGAGTCGCTCAAAAAAGCCAGCCTGACAAATCAGTTCCAGGTTGGCCAGGCCCGCCGCCATGGCGACGGGATTGCCCGATAGTGTTCCCGCCTGGTACACCGGCCCGCTGGGCGCCACCTGCTCCATGTACTCGCGCTTGCCGCCAAAGGCCCCGACCGGCATGCCGCCGCCGATGACCTTGCCGAAGGTCGACAGGTCCGGTGCAATTCCGTACAGCCCCTGCGCGCCCTGCAGCGCGACGCGGAAACCGGTCATGACTTC
>JAPHSB010000156.1 GCA_026193295.1 Lysobacterales bacterium | reverse complement strand
TGCAACCAATGGCCCAGCACCGCTTCGACCGCGGTTTCCCAGCCTTCCTCGACCGTCAGTACACGCGCGAGGCGGGGGGCGGAGGCCAAACCCTGGTCACGCAGCCAGCTTTCAGCTGCTTCGTCTTCCAGTGCGGCCTGCTGCATGGCGCGCAAGGACTCGAGACGGCCTTCGCGGGTGTGCAGGTCGTGCTGCACCGACCGGTAACGTTCCTCGGCCTCGCGCAAGGCGGACTGGGTGGCGCCCAGCGTCTCGCGCAGCGCATCGAGTTGGGTCTGGGCCCCCTGCTCCTGGCCGGCCAACCGGGCCGACTCCTCCGCCAGTTCTTTGATTTCGTCCCGCAAGGCCCGGAGATCGATGGTCGAGCCTTCCCGCTCCAGTGCCTCGACGCGCCGTGAAGCCTGCATCAGCCGCTGATCCAGAAGCTCGACGTCTGCCCGGGCGCGGTCGGCTTCACGATTGCTCTCGGTGCTCTGCTGGTGATGCTGCTCGAACGCCTGCTGCCATTCGGCCACCGCCTGCTCGGCGGAAGTCATCGCCTCCAGAGCCGCTGCTTCGGTTGCGTGGGCCTGCTCCAGCGACGGCTCGACGTCGGCCAGCGCCTGCGTCAGGTCCTCGACCTGGGCACGGTCCAGCACCATGTGTTTTTCCAGGTCCTGCAGCGCACTCTCGGTCTCCTGGAATTCGGCGCGCTGACGCTCCTGCAGTTCGCGCGCGTGCTGGATGTTCTGCTCCAGGCGCGCGATCTCGCTGCCCACCGCGTAGAGTTCGCCCTGCACTTCGTTGAAGGCTTCGCCGGCCTGCCCCTGCTCTTCGTGCAGTTTTTCCAGCGCCGCCTCGGCCGACCGCTGGCGGGCAATGCTTTCCTGCAGGCGGGTTTCGCGCTGGGCCAGGCCCTGCTGCCCTGCTTCAGCGTCTGCCATCAGCTTCTTCCAGCGCAGCGTCACCAGGCGTGACTCCAGTTCCCGTTTTTCCTGCTGCAGCTTGCGGTAACGCCTGGCTGCCGCGGCCTGGCGCTTGAGGCGATTGAGGTGCTTGGTGACTTCCTCGCGCAGATCGGACAGCCGCGACAGGTTGTCGCGCGTGTGCTGGATGCGCCGCTCGGTTTCGCGGCGCCGCTCCTTGTAGCGGGAAATGCCGGCTGCCTCTTCGAGGTGTCCGCGGATTTCTTCCGGGCGGGCCTCGACGACTTCGGAGATCATGCCCTGTTCGATGATCGAATAGCTGCGCGAACCCAACCCCGTCCCCAGGAACAGGTCCCTGACGTCCTTGCGCCGGCAGCGCGTGCCGTTCAGATAGTACAGGGAGACGCCGTCGCGTGAGACCTGGCGCTTGACCGAAATCTCGTTGTAACCGGCGAACTGGCCGCCTACCCGGCCATCGGAGTTGTCAAAAATCAGCTCGACCGTGGCGGTTCCGACCGGCTTGCGGGTCGATGATCCCGAGAAGATCACGTCGGCCATCGACTCGCCGCGCAGCACCTTGGCCGAACCCTCGCCCATGACCCAGCGGACGGCGTCGATGATATTGGACTTGCCACAGCCGTTCGGCCCCACGATGCCCGTCAGGTTGGTCGGGGCATGAAACGTCGTGGGGTCGACGAAGGACTTGAAGCCGGCCAGCTTGATCGTGGCCAGTCTCATCCGCTGCTGCCTTCCCGTGATCGTTCGCGCGCGGTCGCCGCTGGCGACATTGAAGTCCTGTTCATGAAGTAGTTAAACTGCCTGACTTTATTTATCGGTTTTGATCGGCCAAATTTACAGGGAAATTTCCGGAGTTGCCATGAGCACGTTACCCAGCAAAGAACTAGAAGTATTTCCCAATCCCAAGCCGTCGCGGGATTATACCATCCGTATCGAGTCGCCCGAGTTCACCTGCCTGTGCCCGAAAACGGGGCAGCCTGACTTCGCCACCCTGGAACTGGAGTACATTCCCGATAACCTGTGCGTGGAGCTGAAGTCATGGAAACTGTACCTATGGAGTTACCGGGACGAAGGTGCGTTCCACGAAGCGGTGACCAACAGCATCCTGGACGACCTGGTCGCCGCGATCCAGCCACGCTATGCCCGGCTCACCGCCGAGTTCAACGTGCGCGGCGGAGTCTACACCACGGTCGTCGCCGAGCACCACAGCGAAGACTGGGCCCCCGTCACCAGCCGCCTGCATTAGTCCGCAAGTTACCCCAATCGCCGCGCTCTGGCTTGCCCATGCGCGCCTGAACCTGGGCTTCCTTCAAGCCGTAGCGCGGGCTGCGGCGTTCAGTCCAGCCCGGCGTTCAGCCCCACCTGTTCTGCGCCGGCGTCGCGGCTATTGGGGTAACTTGCGGACTCCATTACCTGTCCAGTTCGTGGGGGGACCAGGCGTCGATCGACAGCGCGTGGATGTCCGTTCGCATCAGGTCGCCGAGCGCCCTGTACACCATGCGATGACGCTCGAGCAGCGAGCGGTCGGCAAACGCCTCGGATATGATCAGCACCCGGAAATGCCCGCGGCCATCACGGGCACCGGCGTGCCCCTCGTGCAGATGGCTCTCGTCCTCCACGCCAAGGGTTTCCGGCTCGAACGCCGCGGCCAGGCGCTGTTTGATTTCCTGTAGTCGTTCTTTGGGGTTCATTTGGGCAGTACCCTCTTGAAGGGCGTTACTTCGACCGACTGGTAGACCCCCGCAGCGGCATAGGGATCGGCGTCGGCCCAGGCGCGCGCTTCCTCCAGCGAATCGAATCCGGCCACGACCAGCGACCCCTGGAATCCTGCCGGCCCGGGGTCCTCGCTGTCGATGGCGGGCCGCGGGCCGGCCAGCAGCAGTCGACCCTCGTCCAGCAGGGCCTGCAAACGTGCCAGGTGCTCCGCGCGCGCCGCCTGGCGGGACGGCAGGCTGTCCGGCCGGTCGGTTGAGTAAATGACATACCACATGTTTGCTTTGCCCTTTAATTCGTAGACCGCAGCTTACGGGCTGTGCTTCTCACAGTAAAGACGCCGGTCCGGCACACGTACTGGTTTTCCGCGAACATCCGGTGCATTAGAATGGCGCGCTGGTACACGTCACAAACCGGGAAAAATGACCGAGCGAATCGAATTGCGTGCAGAAGGGCCCAAGCCCAGGCTGATCAGCCACATCGTGGCCGTGCTGGTGCGGGGCGGTCTGATTGCCTATCCGACCGATTCCGGCTACGCCTTGGGCTGGCGCTCCGACAACCGCAAGGCCCAGGAACGTGTGCTGCGGTTGCGGCAACTCGAAGGCAACCATTACTTCACCTACTGTTGTCGGACAATCACAGACGTCAGCCGCTACGCCAAGGTCAGCAACTGGGCGCACCGGTTGATCCGCCAGTTGACCCCCGGGCCTTATACCTTCGTGCTGCCGGCTACCAGCCAGGTGCCTCGAACGCATCGGCAGA
Source organism: Lysobacterales bacterium (assembly GCA_026193295.1). Lineage (GTDB taxonomy): Bacteria > Pseudomonadota > Gammaproteobacteria > Xanthomonadales > SZUA-36 > CALKKN01. The sequence goes on along the minus strand of JAPHSB010000156.1, from coordinate 3,068 downwards.
AGCGACCCACGACGATCGGCATCCGCATTCCGAAACACGAAATCGTGCAGTCCATGCTGCAGACCATCGACGAACCCATCCTGAGTTCCTCACTGATCGTGCCCGGCATGGAGGACGAAATCTTCGATGTCGAAGACCTGTACGAAGCCGTGCACCAGGAGGTGGACCTGTTCGTGGATGCCGGCCATATTCCGCTGGAGCCTACAACACTGCTGGACCTGACGGAGGACGCGCCACGGGTCCTGCGCCTGGGACAAGGCGTGGTAGACTTTCTGTAGGAGCGAGCTTGCTCGCGATTTGAGGATCGTCGCGGGCGGAGGTGTCGGGGACTCCGCCGCAGGACACGCTCGAGACATCCATGTGCGCTAATCAACTGTTCCCGACAGTTGATTGTCCCGCGGCGGAGTCCCCGACACCTCCGCGGGACCGGTATTTTGGTCGCGAGCAAGCTCACACCTACACCGGAACGGGGAAAATATTGCAGACCACAGACGAACAGCCCGGCCAGGCCGAACAGCACGCGGTGCAGCAAGCGGAAATGCCCTTCGCGATTGTGCAGGGGCAGCCGTATACGCAGGTGCCCAACGACCTCTACATCCCGCCGGATGCTCTGGAGGTGTTCCTCGAAGCCTTCGAAGGGCCGCTGGACCTGCTGCTGTACCTGATCCGCAGGCAGAACCTCGACATCCTGGACATCCCGATCGCCGAGATCACACGCCAATACATGGCCTATATCGGCATGCTGGGAGAGTTGCAGTTCGAACTGGCGGCCGAGTACCTGGTGATGGCCGCCATCCTGGCCGAAATCAAGTCGCGCATGCTCTTGCCCCGGCCGACGGGAGACGACGAGGACGAGGAAGACCCGCGAGCGGAACTGGTCCGGCGACTGCAGGAATACGAGCGTTTCAAGCAGGCGGCCGAGGACCTCGACGACCTGCCGCGCGAGGGCCGCGATTTTGCAGTGGCCGAAGCCTTTGTCACGGACCGCAAGGTGATCCAGGTACCACCCGAAGTCGACCTGCAGGACATGTTGACGGCATTGCGCGATGTGCTGAACCGTGCCGAGCTTTACGGACACCACCAGGTGGCGATGGAGCCGCTGTCGGTGCGCGAGCGCATGACCGCGATCATCGATCGTTTGCGCGAGAGCCCGTTTCTTGAGTTCCACCAGTTCTTCACGGCCGGGGAAGGCCGCATGGGCGTGGTCGTCACCTTCCTGGCCCTGATGGAACTGACCCGCGAGCGTGTCGTCGACCTGGTCCAGAACAAACCCCTCGGAACAATCTACGTCAAGACACCCGAGTCGTCAGCCCAGGTATACGAGTAGGGCCTGTATAGAGTGAGGAACCAGCATGGCAAAACGGGGTGACACCGCCCGGACTTCCCTGAAGTGCATCCTCGAGGCGGTGCTGCTGGCGGCCGGCGAGCCGCTGGACCAGGCCGCACTCGCTTCGGTATTCGAAGACGAAGAACGGCCCAGTGACGCCGAAATCGGCCAGGCCCTGGCGGAGCTCGGCGAGGACTATGCGGAACGCGGCCTGCAACTGCAGGAAGTGGCCAGTGGCTTCCGCATCCAGGTACGCGAGGAGGTCAACCCCTGGGTCGCGCGGTTGTGGGAGGAACGTCCCCAGCGGTACTCGCGCGCCATGCTGGAGACCCTGGCACTGATCGCATATCGCCAGCCCATCACCCGCGGGGAAATCGAAGAAGTGCGAGGCGTATCGGTGCGCAGCAACATCGTCCGCACCCTGCAGGAACGGGAGTGGATCCGCGTCGTTGGCCACCGCGACGTTCCCGGCAAGCCGGCCCTGTTTGGAACCACCCGCGCTTTCCTCGATTATTTCAACCTCTCCAGCCTCGATGACCTGCCCTCACTGGCGGAAATCCGCGACATGGATGGCCTGGAGCCCGAACTGGACCTGGAGCCGCCCGTCGACCCGGACGCAACGGAGAGCCCGGACGACGAGGCCGAAGACGACGCGGTCGACGACGTCGAAGCGGAAGACTGGGCGCCCGAGGACGATCTGGATGAAACCGAAGAAACCGCGCCGCCGCGCAACCACTGACACCCGCCCACGACGACGGCGCCCGGCTGGCCCTCAGTCCGCTGAGCTGTCTGCGCCTGCTGCGCCATTTCTGTCCGACCGCCTGCAAAAAGTCATGGCCGCGGCAGGGCTGGGTTCACGGCGGGCGTTGGAAAAGCGCATCGCCGACGGAGAGGTCACGATCAACCGCCAGCGGGCAACGCTTGGCCAGAGTGTCGTCGAGGGCGCCGTGGTCGGCCTCGAGGGCCGCAATTGGCGCGTGGTCAGAAAGGCGTCCAGCCATCGTACCCTGATTTACAACAAGCCCGAGGGCGAGGTGACATCGCGCGCCGATCCCGAGGGCAGGCCAACGGTGTTCGACCGGCTACCGGCCGTCAAGGACGCGCGCTGGGTCGCGATCGGCCGCCTGGACATCAACACGACCGGGCTGCTGATCCTGACCACGGACGGTGAACTGGCCAACAGCATGATGCATCCATCCAGCAACGTCGACCGCGAATACGCCTGCCGCATCCGCGGCCAGGCCAGCCCCGAGCAACTGGAGCACCTCCGCGGCGGCGTCGAACTCGACGACGGCCCCGCCAGCTTCAGTGACATCCAGGCGGCCGGCGGCAGTGGCGAAAATCACTGGTATCACGTGACCATCATGGAGGGGCGTAATCGCGAGGTGCGCCGGCTGTGGGAGTCGCAGGGGCTGACCGTGAGCCGCCTGAAGCGTGTCCGTTACGGCGCGGCGTTCCTGCCGCGGCGCCTGCGCATGGGCCATTGGTCGGAGATCACGCCGCAGGAGCACGCGGTGCTGCGCGAAGACGTGGGACTGCCCGCCATCGGCGAGAGTCTGGCGCTGGAGGAAATCCGGCAGCCGGCAACCCGCGGAGCCGGCAGGGGCAAGCCTTCCGGAGACAAACCCAGAGGGATGCCCAGGGCCAAAACCCGGGGCAAACCGACGCGTAAACCAACAGGTAAACCAACAGGTAAACCAACAGGTAAACCAACAGGCAAACCAACGGGTAAACCGACGGG
>JAPHSB010000080.1 GCA_026193295.1 Lysobacterales bacterium | reverse complement strand
GCGTTCGAACAGGGCAGCTGGACGGGAGCCCCGGATCCGCGCCGCGACGGGCGCGTTGGCTTTGCCTGGAAGGTGGAATGATGAGCAGGCACCTGCTGTCACTGCTGCTGTTCCTCCTGTTCTTGCCGGCAGCCGACGCCGGCGCCGCCAAGATTCGCATCGTGGTGGAAACGCCGGCCGGTCTGCAGCAGAAGGTTTACCTGACCCGGCCGGTTAACCTGGCGCCGGATCGCCCCATCGTGTTCGTGATGCATGGCGTTGGTCGCAACGCGGACGAATACCGTGACCAGTGGCATGAGCTGGCGATTGAACACGAATTCCTGCTGGTCGTGCCGGAGTTCAGCAAGCGCCAGTTTCCCGGATCAGAAGCCTACAACCTGGGCAACGTGTTCGACGCGGCGGGCAAAGTCCGGCCTGCGGCCGAATGGTCATTTTCCGCCATCGAGCCCATTTTCGACGAAGTGCGCCGGCGTTTCCGTATGACCGCCAAAGGCTATGCGATGTATGGTCATTCGGCGGGCGCCCAGTTCGTGCACCGGTTCCTCTTCCATGTGCCCAATGCCCGCGTGACGCGCGTGGTGGCGGCCAACGCAGGCTGGTACACGATGCCGGTCTACAACGTGGACTTCCCGTATGGATTGCGCAACAGCGTGGTCAGTTCAGCCGACCTGGCCGCGGCGCTCAGAAAGCCGGTAACCGTCCTGCTGGGTGAGCAGGACATCGATCCCCAACATCCCAGCCTCAACCGGGAGCCCGGAGCCCTGCTGCAGGGCCTGCACCGCTTCGCGCGCGGGCAGGTATTCTTCGATGCGGCCGCGGCCGCGGCCACCCGGCTCGGCGTGCCGTTTGGCTGGCAACTGGCGACCGTTCCCGGCGCCGATCACGACAACCGCCTGATGGCGCCGGCCGCGATTCCCTACCTGCTGGATGAGAAAGGAAAGAATGCCCCGGATTCGGAACAGGCGCCGGAACCGCTACCCGAAGTGTTGCCCGTGACAGGCCCGTAGGAGCGGATTGATCCGCGATCGTTTCCCGAGTGAATTCGCTACCGCCGCCGTAATATACTGGCCTGATGAGCGGGATTTACAGCGCGTTCCACGAACCTCGGGGCCTCTGGTACCACGGCGGCGCCTTGCTATACGGCCTGGGGGGCTACATTCTGGGCCTCTTCGGCCTGTTCAGCCCCAACTCCTGGGTCAACTTCGGCGCCGTACTGCTGCTGGGCCACGCGATGACCATCTGCGCCTACATGATCCACGAGTGCGGCCACAACACCGTGTTCCGCAGCAACGAGGCCAACGCCCGCCTGGGCCGTTTCCTGAACTGGATCTGCGGCACCTCCTACGGCACCTTCGAGGACATCCGCTACAAACACTTCCGGCACCACATGGATAACGACGACGCCGTGTGGTTCGTGCACGAAGAATTCATTGCCCGACATCCGCAGCTGGCTGAGCTGATCAAGCTGCTGGAGTGGTTCTATATCCCCGCCTACGACATGATCATGCACTTCATCACGATGTTCGGGGCGTTCATCATCCCGCAACGACGCGACCAGAGGCTGCGCAACGCCGTGGTTCTGCTGCTGCGCGGCGGCGCCTGGTTCACGCTGCTTTTCTATTATCCCAAAGCGGCCCTGCTGTACCTCGTGTCCTACATGATCATGATGCACATCCTGCGCTTCAAGGACGGCGTGCAGCACGATTACGACGGCAACCCGACGCTGTTCGAGGAAGACCCTGCCTCGCGCTTCGGCGGCCGCGCTACGGAGCAGGCGCACACCTTCAGCAACCCCGAATGCCTCAAGTGGGACTGGCCGAACTACTTCACGCTGTGTTTTGGTTTCCACAACGCGCATCACAAGCGGCCCACGGTGCCCTGGTACCGGCTGCCGGCCTACCATCGCGAAACCTTCGGCACCGACCCGGCACGAGTCATACCCTTTGCGACCACGCTGAAGATGTACCATTCATACCGTGTAGCTCGCGTGACTCATTCCGGTGGGCCGCTTGACGATTTGCCGACGCCCTGGGAAGGGGAGTACCTGAGGCGCGCCCGTGCCGGTCGGATTTACGGCGGCAACGCGGTTTCCTTCCTGAACTCCTTCTAGTCGTGCCGCCATGAGAACTTTCCGTGAAGCCGTGCAGGGCGAGAAATTCACCCTGACCGCCGAATTGACCTTGACGCGGAGTTCAACGGCGGACGAGGTGCGGCGCCAGGCGGACGTGCTGGCCCGCTATGTCGACGCCATCCAGGTGACCGACAATCCCTATGCCTGGGTGCAGATGTCCGCTGTTTCCGCCGTCGCCATTCTGCTCGGGCACGGCATTGATCCGCTACCCATCCTGACTTGCCGCGACCGCAACCGCATTGCGATCGAGAGCGATTTGCTGGGGCTGCGGGCGCTGGGCGTCGGCAGCCTGATCCTGACGCGCGGCCATAAGGTGCCGAAGAAGCATGCGGTGCAGGCGGCGAACGTGTTCGACATGAGCGGGCGGGACCTGATCGCGCTGGCGGCCTCGTTCGACGACGAGGATTCACCCGCACGAGGCTTTTTCATCGGCACGGGGGCGCGCGTGTTCCGGCCCAACCCTGGCTGGAAGGCAGACTCGCTGAGCGCCCGGGCGGCTGCCGGGGCCCGCTTCCTGCAGACCCAGCTATGCTTCAACCTGGATATTCTGCGGCAGTACATGGCCGCCATGGTCGAAGCAAAACTGACCTGGCGCTACTCTGTGATCGTTTCCCTGGCGGTGCTGCCGTCGGCGGTCACCGCGCAGTGGGTGAAGAAGAACATGAGTGACTCGCGGATTCCCAAGCCCATCATCCAGCGCCTGCAGCAGGCCACTGACCCCGAGCAGGAGGGCGTCCGGATCTGCGCAGAACTGATGCAGGAAATCTCGGAGATCCCCGGCGTTTCGGGCATCAACCTGATGACCACCGGCGATGCGGCGGCCATTCCGGCAGCGATCGAGGCTTCCGGGCTGAGAAGCCGGTCATGACGCAACGGCTCGAGGTATTCCAGTCGCTGTGGGCCATGGAGCAGCGCCGGCCGGGCGTTGCGGAGCGGCCGATGGAGGAGAACTTCCGCATGGCGGCTGCGGCGGGTTACCACGGCCTGTGCATCGATCCCGCGGTGCACGAGATCGATGACTGCCGCAAGTTGAAACCGCTATACCGGGACTATGGCCTCAGGTGCATGGTGAATGCCTTCCCCGGAACCGTGGAAGAACTGGCGCCCTTGCTGGATCTGGCCGGTGAAATGGACGCCTGCCTGGTGAATGTGATCGGCCAGGTCATGCCGCTGACGGTGGCCGAGGGCGCGCCGGTCATCCGGCGCTGGATGCGTGATGCCGAGCAGGCCGGTCTGCCGCTGCTGTTCGAGACACACCGCGACTGCACCCTGAATGACCTGCATTACACCCTGCAGTTGATCGAGGCGGTGCCGGAAATGCGGCTGTGCGCCGACCTGTCGCACTACGTGATCGACCGGGAAATGCGCCTGCCGCTGAGCGCCAGGGACTATGAGTACATGCATTGCATCCTGGAGCGTTCCGACTGTTTCCAGGGTCGCATCGCCAACCGCGAACAGATCCAGGTGCAAATCGACTTTCCACAGCACCAGGTTTGGGTAGAGCAGTTCAAGGCCTGGTGGCGGGAGGGGATTGGCATGTGGCGCGAGCGAAGCGAAGACGACGCCGCGCTCACTTTCCTGTGTGAGTTGGGTCCTCCGCCTTACGCAATGACCGATGCTAGCCAGCAAGAGTTGTCCGACCGCTGGCGGGAGGCGCTGCAGATCAGGGCGTGGGTAGAGGAAATCTGGGCCGAGTCTGAGCCATCCTGATGGTGGGTTTCTTGCCGCAGTTTTTGACCTGGATCAAACAGCAATGAGAATCATTTGCAGTTAGGAATCGCTCTCATTTAGAATTCTCCCGTCCGCTACAAGCATACGCTGGGGAAACAACAATGAGAGCCTTCCTGATGGTCGTTCTGCTGGCCATAACCGCAACCGGATTGAGTGCCGCACCACAGACAGAGGACACGCGCTCCCTGATCGAAGCACAACAGGAACAAATCCGACTTTTGCAGGAACAACTGACCGCCACGCAGGCGTCGCTGGATGCGCTGCGGCAGCAGGTGGAAGCCAATGTCCGGGCCACCGAAGCGGCCAACGAGAAGGCCGAGATCCTGGCCGAAAACCTCGAAAGCCAGCCTGTCGTGGCGGAATCGCCCAACTCCCTCGGTGGATACGGTGAACTGCATCTGAACATGCTCGAGAACCAGGCCACGGGCGAGGAAACCAATATGCTGGATTTCCATCGCTTCGTGCTGTTTTACGGTCACCGTTTCAACGACCGCCTGCGCTTCACCAGCGAAGTGGAGATCGAGCACGCCGTTTCCGGCGGCGACGAACCGGGCGAGGTGGAACTGGAGCAGGCTTACATCGAGTACGACTGGGCGGACAGCCACAGCTTCCGCGCCGGCATTTTCCTGGTGCCCGTGGGCATTTTGAATGAGACCCATGAGCCGCCAACGTTCTACGGCGTCGAGCGCAATCCGGTTGAGAGCAACATCATCCCGAGCACGTGGTGGGAAGGCGGGCTGGCCTTCAACGGTCTGTTCGCGGATGCCCTGCGCTATGATTTCGCCGTGCATTCAGGCCTGAACACGAGTGCCGATGACAACTACGCCGTGCGCGCCGGCCGGCAGAAGGTGGCCAAGGCCCGGTTCGACGCGCCGGCCTACACAGGTCGCCTGCGCTGGCTGGGCGTTCCGGGATTGGAACTGTCCGCCAGCGTCCAGTACCAGGACGACGTCACCCAGGAACTGGATCCGCTGGCCGGCAGCGCCTGGCTGTTCAGCGGCCACGCCGCCTGGCGGTTCGGCGGCTTTGGACTGCGCGCGCTCTATGCCCGCTGGTCGCTGGACGGTGCCGGCCCGGAAGCGGTTGGCGCCGACCGGCAGGAAGGCTGGTACGTTGAGCCCAGCTGGCGGTTCAACGAGCAATGGGGTGTATTCGCCCGCTACAGTAACTGGGACAACCTGGCCGGCAGCGCCGCTGATACCGAGTATGCTCAAATCGATCTGGGTGTGAATTACTGGCTGCACCCGAATGTCGTCTTCAAGTTCGACTACCAGGACCAGGACGTCGCGCCCGGCCGCAAGGAGCTGGACGGCTGGAACCTGGGCGTGGGCTACATGTTCTGACCATGCATCGGTCTACCCCGGGAAAATGCCTCGCAGCATGGCTGGCCCTCATTTGCAGCCTGCCGGTGTTCGCCATGGAAACGGTCTATCAGAGTCCGGCCGATTTTCTTGGCGAATACCTTCCCGGTTGCAGACAAGAGGCGCTTTGGCTGAGCAGCGATTTGAAGGCGGAGATCGAGCGCCTGGTCGAACATTCCTGGCACGGGCTTCGCGTGCGGTATTGCCGACAGGGCGAGAAGACCGCCTGGATCCTGGACGAAATCGGCAAAACCGAGCCCATTACCAGCGGAGTCGTGGTCAACGAAGGCCGCGTGGAACGGGTGCGCGTACTGATCTTTCGGGAAAGCCGCGGGGCCGAAGTGAACCGCAGCGCCTTCACGCGCCAGTACGACAACGCATCGCTGGGCGAGGACCACTCGCTGGATCGGAACATCGATGGCATTACCGGCGCCACCTTGTCGGTCTGGGCGCTCAATCGGCAGGTCAAGTTGGCCCTGCTGCTCGACCGCTTTGCAAAGCGTGACTCAGATGACGATTGACGGGTTCAAACGCCTGCAATTCCTGGCACGCTGGCATCGGCGGATCGCGCTGCTGGTCTGTATCTGGCTGGTGGCGCTGGCGGCCACTGGCCTGCTGATCAACCACGCCAACGATTGGGGACTCGACCGGAGCCCCCTTTCCGCCTCGCTGCAGAAGTTGGTTTATGGCTTTGAAGCCACTCGCGGGGAATCTTGTGGCAGAGGGGGGGCGATCGGCCCGGATTGTGCGCAGGTCTTTGGCCGGCTGGAACTGCCTGCCGGTGCACTATTGCTGGCGCCGGATCGCCTGCACCTGCTGGATGGAACGGGACAGTTGATCGAATCCCTGCCGGTGTCCCGGCTGGGACTGGTTGGCCTCGAAGGCGGCAGGCGAGAGGGCGATTGGATCTACCTTCGCGACCAACGGCAGACCGTGCGCACCGATCCTGAACTGCTGGATTGGCGGGTCCTGGACGCAGACACCACGGCAGTGCTGGGTTCGGGGCCGTGGCAGGTCCGTGGCGAAGCTACTGAGCACATCACGTGGGAGCGCTTCTTGCTGGACCTGCATGCCGCGCGGTTTCTCGGCCCGCTGGCCAAAACCTTCACCGATTTGATGGCGGGCCTGATCCTGCTGCTCGCGCTGTCCGGCGCCTGGCTCTGGTGGCTCAAGCGCAGGCGCGACTAGTCCTCGGCCTCCCGGGCAATCTGCCGCCCCAGCCAGCGAAAAGCGACCGCCCCCATCAGCAGGTTCGAAACCGTGGTGGCCGCAAACAGCCCTTCCAGACCGAACAGGTGTCGGCCCAGGAAGGCCAGCGGCAGGAACACGACGATGACCCGGCAGCTTGAAATGACCACGCCCGGGATCGGCTTGCCCATGCCGTTGAAGGACGCGTTGCAGGACATCACGAGGCCGTATGCACCATAGGAAGCCGACACGATCCACAGGTAGTGAACGGCGACGCTCTGGATGGGTTCCGATTCGCTGAACAACCCAGTCAGCGGCCGCGCGATCAGGATCAGCACGGCAGCCAGCAGAAGCCCGAAGCCCAGGCAGAAACGCGCTACCGCCCGGCGCGCCTGTAGCAGGCGGTCGAATTGCCCCGAGCCGAAATTCTGGCCGAAGAAGGGGCTGGAGACGGCAGACAGCGCGTAAAAAGGAATCAGGAACATCGGTTCGATGCGCATGGCCACGCCGAAACCGGCGACGGCGTCGACGCCGAAGGTGGCGATCATGGCGACGACGATACCGGCTGATACCGGGATGATTGCGTTGGTGATCATGGCCGGAATGCCGATCACCAGCATGTGCCGCCAGGAATCGAAAATGGTCTTCAGAGGAGCCAACGGGTTGGCATATACCCGCCGTCTCAGACTGAGCCAGCCGAGCGTGAACAGCAGCATCGTCGCGGTGGAGACCAGGGTGGCCAGCGCGGCACCCTGGATTTCCAGTCGTGGAAAGCCGAACAGGCCAAAGATGAAAATCGGATCCAGCACCACGTTCAACAGGGCGGCAGCGGTGATGACCTTGCTTTCGAACAGCGTGTTGCCGCGGGCACGCATCGATGCCAGCGATGTC
>JAPHSB010000044.1 GCA_026193295.1 Lysobacterales bacterium | reverse complement strand
TGGCGGGCTTTTCTGGGCATCGCAGGAAATCAACAGGCCACTGCACAGGGCGAGGCCCAGGCTGGCAAGCAAAGCGGGGGTGTTTTTCACCGGCGGACTCACTCGATCGGGGCGAGTGGGGAATCTAACACATCGTAGCGGAGTGGGGAAAAGGCATCGCAAGGGGGTCGGATACAATTCCAACGCTCTGTATCCGACCCCTTTTCTGCTGAACAGGAACTCCGAGCCCCTTAGTTTTTACTCTGACCCCATTCATCCTGAAGTCGGTCAAGGCAGCGTCGTTCACGGCGCAACCTCGTCCAGCTGATGGGAATCCGTGGCCGTCAACGTGCAGCCATAGACGGACTTGAGCTTGTCGATGGCGGCCAGGGTTTCGGCGGAAAACGGCGCCTTGCCCTCGAAACTGTGCAACACGATGCCCTCCAGCAGGTCACCGAGTGACAGGTTGGTGTATTCCGCCAGCCCCTTCAGCACCTTGAGCAGGGAAGACTCGATGCGTACGCCGGTTTGGGTGCGCGTGATGACTTTGTTTGACATGGCAGTTCGCTCCGTTTTGTTATAATGTTACCATTGTACCTACATAACATCATGTGCACAAATAGAGGGGCCGGATCCCATTTCACAAAATGCATGCAGAGGTTGCGGCGTGCCAGCGCAAGGTACTCGACGCCGGCATTTGAGCGGGGACGCCATGCACGGCTGCATGGACCTCTGTAAAACGGGACAAAATCTGCTATTACTTAAGGCAAGGGGGATCACCAAGCAGATGAGATCCCATGTTCCGATCGACCGACCGATGATCGCCGTAATCCAGAGTGCCGAAGGCCGGCAGCCCCATGCCGGCCACATGAAGACCCGCGACGGCAAGCGCGTTCTGTTCGTGGCGGACCCCGGGCAGGCACCCAGCGAACCAGGTGTGTGCCATGCGCGGCCGGATGCAAGCTCCAATTTCTGCGTCACGTGGCGAAAGTTGGTGCTGGGCTATAACGAAAACCCACGGAACAATCCCCTGGGGCTCCTTCCGGCCTACACGCTCTACCCGGATGAGATTTATGCGCGGCTGGTCGAGCAACTGGGGTCGTACCAGACCTATATCCTCTCCGCCGGTTGGGGTCTGATCAAAGCGTCGTTCCTGACCCCGAACTACGACATCACGTTCCGCCCCGACGCCGAGCCGTTCAGACGGCGCAATGCCGGCGACGTCTATGCCGACTTCTGCATGCTCCCCGCAAACAGCGACGAGGACCTGTACTTCTTCGGCGGGGAGGAATATGTCCCGCTGTTTTGCCGGCTGACGGCGGCGCATCCGGGCCGGCGAATCGTGTTCTACCATTCCGCGAACCCGCCGGAGGCACCCGGCTGCACGCTGCGGAAATTTGAATCCGGCAGCGAAACCCACTGGCACCATGAGTGCGCCAAGGCATTCCTGGCGGACCGGCCCAAACCCCGCGCGGAACCAGTTCAACGCAAGGTCTCGCACCTCGAAAGCCGCCTGAGGCAGACGATGGGGAAGCACCCCAATGCGTCCGTATCACTCGCTAACGACGGTTTCGAGCCGGATGATGGCGCCGTTCGAGCCGCCCTCTGCGATGCGCGCAACGAAATCGCCAGGTATCTCTGGCTGATGCGGTCCTTGCGCGAAGTCGATGTCACGGACGACGCCGAATTCCAGCAGCGTTTCAATGCCTACCATCGAATTTCACAGCGCTCGCAGGAATGGCATAGCGCCTACTATTGGCTGCTCGAAACCGCCAAGGCAGTCGGTGCCGATTTCGCCGACATCCTGTACACACTCTGGGACCGGACCGGGCGTTACGAGCCCGGATTCGCCAGCAGGCTGGTGGCCATGGTCGATCCCACCAAGCCCAACTGGGATCGGGTCGCATTGCTGAACAGCGGACTCCGGGCGCCAGATCCAGCGCCTTGGCCGAACGCTGTGTGATCCGGGCCAGAATGCGCCCCGCATCGGTCCTGAGCGTGACCATCGCCCCCGGTCCGGCACCGCCCCGGATCTGTTCCACCTCGCCGGGCAGGATATTCAGCGCCGACAGCCCTTCGGGTTTTTGCCGCGCAAGGATCACGTCCTGTG
>JAPHSB010000172.1 GCA_026193295.1 Lysobacterales bacterium | reverse complement strand
TGCACGCCTTCATGGACGAAGTGTACGAACGCAATGTAGCGGCCTGGCCGGAGCGGGAAACCACGCTGGGAAGAAAAACCGACCAGCAGGGCAAGTGGAACGACTATTCCGATGCCTATGCCGAGAGCCAACTCGAACTGGCCCGGCTGGACCTCCAACACCTGCGCGAGCACTTCGATTACGCCGGCCTGGACGCCAACGGCAAGCTGAGTTACGACCTGTTCGTCTACAATATCGAGCAGGCCCTGGACGATGCTGCGTGGCGGCGGCATGACTACGTGGTGGACCAGTTCAACGGGCAGATCTCCGACCGCTTCGCCTTCCTGCAGAATCAGCACCGCATCGACAGCGAAAAAGACGCCGAGGACTACGTCCAACGCATCGCCGGCCTGCGCGAAGTGTTCGAGGAACTGGCCCGGCAGCTCCGGGACCGCTCCGACTTCGGCGTCGCCACTCCGGCCTTCGCCTACGCGGACCTGATTGCCGACGTGGGCAGCATGACCAGCGGCGCGCCGGTCAGCGCTGCTGAGCGCGACAATCCGCTGCTGACCGACTTCCGCGACAAACTCGATGCGCTGCAACTGGGCGCGGAAGGCTATGCGCAACTCGAGAGCGCGGCGATCAGCGCTCTGCGCGGGCCATTCCGGGCAGGAGCGGAGGTCTTGATAGCGGAGTTGCTGTATCAGCAGGCCCAAATGCAGGACAGCCTGGGCGTGTGGGCGCTGCCCGATGGCGCTGCCTACTACCGCAACCGCATTCGTCACCACACGACGCTGGCCCTCAGCGCCGAGGAAATCCACCAGGCCGGACTGGACGACGTGGCGCGGATACACGCGGAAATGCGAGCGATCATGGCGCAGGTGGGTTTCGAAGGCAGCCTGCAGGAATTCTTCGCCTTCGTGCGCAGCGATCCGAACAACTTTTACGAGAATTCGGAAGCCGGGCGGCAGCAGTTCCTGGCCGAGGCGAGGGCGCAGGTGGCCGAAATCATGGCGATCTCCGGCCAATACTTCAACATCCTGCCGAAAGCGGAACTGGAGGTGCGGCGGGTCGAGCCCTGGCGGGAAAACTCGACCTCCATCGCGTTCTACAACCGGCCCTCCGAGGACGGCAGCCGGCCCGGTATCTATTACGCGAACATGAAGGACATGGAGAATTTCCAGAAATACGTGTTCACCGCCATCACCTATCATGAATCCGTTCCAGGTCATCATTTCCAGATCGCCAATGCGATGGAATTGCAGGACATACCGAAATTCCGCAAAACCGAGGGCTACGGCGCCTACACCGAAGGCTGGGCTCTCTATGCGGAGCAACTGGCCAAGGAAATGGGCTTCTACCAGGACCCGATGCGCGATTTTGGCCGACTGCAGGATGAAATCTGGCGCTCGGTGCGCCTGGTCACCGACACCGGCATTCACGCCCTGCGCTGGACCCGCCAGCAGGCGATCGATTACTTCCTGGAAAACACCCCGATTTCAGAAGGCGACATCGTTACCGAGGTGGAACGCTATTTCGTCAACCCCGGCCAGGCCCTGGGCTACAAGGTGGGCATGATGAAAATACTTGAACTGCGCGAACATGCCCGCACGGCGCTGGGCGAGCGATTCGATATCGCCGCCTTCCACGATGTCGTCATCGGGCGCGGCGCCATGCCGCTGCCGGTGCTGGAACGCCAGGTCGAGCTCTGGCTGGAAAGCGAACTGGCCGGGAGTTGAGCCCCGGGGTCATGGCCCCGTTCAGTTCACCTTTGTGCGGAACTGCCGCCCCAGCTCGGCCAGTTGCAGCTCGTCGTCGAAGCCGCGCAGGGTGGTGACCGAGGCGTTGTCGGGCAGGAAGTTCACCACCCGGTCGTTGGCCTGCAGCGCGCCGACGATCACGTTCAGCACCATGAAATGGGTGAACACGACAGTGGGCTCACGGATCTCCCGCAGCGCCGCCAGCAGCGCCCGGCGCCAGTCCTGCACCAAGGCGGGCTGCTCACTCCAGGTCTGCCTGGCGATCCGGTTCAGCCAGGTCTGTCGCTCGGCCATGGCCACCGGCGTGGGGATTTCACGGAACGGCTCGACGATGGCGGGTTCTGCGCCCAGCGCTGCGGCCAGCGGCGCCGCGGTCTCGCGCGCTCGCTGCATGGGGCTGCTGAGCAGGCGGCTTCCCGGCGGAATCCGGCCCACCAGCTTCTGGGCCGCCTCCGCCGCCTGTTGCCGACCGAGTTCGCTCAGGCCCGGGTCGTCGGATTCGTGCCAGCGGGCCGCGGCCTCGCCGTGTCGGACCAGGAAAATGTTCATATGCGGATGATGGCGCAGCGCGCGGGGATTTTCCAATCCTCGCGCAGCTGCGATGCGCGCAATTGGCTCCAGGTGGCCTCGCAGGCTGGATTCGTGCCGGGCCCGTTCCCTTGCATCGGGGCGGCGACGTTGAGGCTATCGGCCTCCTTCCTTTCATCATTCTCAGCTATTGAGAACGCAGCTGCTTAAGATCAAGCTCGGCGTACTGCCCGCGCTGTAGGATCACGCGGAAGGCGGAACGCCCATGGGGTTTGCGCCGCTGGCCGGACCGCCATGGTCGGGCGCCGCTGCCCGCGTGCTGTGTGGCCCTGAATTCTGCTTCGAGGAGACAACAATGGAATGGATGCAAATTGCGCTGGCCGACCTGGCTGGGCCTGTCGGTGCGCGACGATGATGATGGATGCGCTGTTTCACCTCGACCCCTGCGTGCAGATGGCGGATGTGCGCATGGACCGCTTCCGCGGCTGCCTGCTGGGACTGGCGGTGGGTGACGCGGTGGGCACCGCGGTGGAGTTCCAGCCGCGCGGTTCATTCGCGCCGCTGACCGACATGGTGGGTGGCGGGCCGTTCGGCCTGCAGCCGGGCCAGTGGACCGACGACACTTCGATGGCGCTGTGCCTGGCGGCCAGCCTGGTCGCTTCGGATGGGTTCGATGCGGAGGACCAGGTGCAACGCTACCTGCGCTGGCGTGACCAGGGCTACATGAGCAGCAATGGAAGTTGTTTCGACATCGGCGGCACCGTCTCCGACGCTTTGTCGCGCTACGAGATGTCGGGCGAGCCGTTCGCCGGCAACGACCACCCCCGCTCTGCCGGCAACGGCTGCATCATGCGGCTGGCGCCGGTGCCGATGTTCTACGTCGACGACCGCGAACAGGCCGTGCACTACGCCGCCGAGAGTTCGCGCACCACGCACGGGGCGGCGGAATGCCTGGAGGCCTGCCGGCTGCTGTCCGCCATGCTATGCGAGGCGTTCACGGGTGGCAGCAAGGAGGCGATCGTGCATGGTCACGGGGCACTGGGGTTGGCGCAGCCGAAGATCGAGGCAATCGTGGACGGGGCCTGGCTCGACAAGCCGGCCGACGCCATACGCGGCAGCGGCTACGTGGTCGAGTGCCTGGAAGCGGCGCTGTGGTGTTTTTGGCACACCGATTCGTTCGAGGACGCGGTGCTGGCGGCCGCCAACCTCGGCGACGACGCCGACACCACGGCCGCAGTCTGCGGGCAGCTGGCCGGGGCCCATTACGGCATCAACGGCATCCCGGCGCACTGGCTGAACCGGCTGGTCGGGCGCAGCATGATCGAGCAGATGGCGATGGCGCTGGATCGCGGCGGGGATTGAGCCGGCGCGACAGGTTTCAGTAACGTTGGCACTGAAGGGGGCCTCCCCCACTCCACGGCGGTTCCGCTCACGCCGCCGCAGCCGCTCTCGCAGCTTACCCCGATACCTGGCTCGTGCGAGCGTATTCACAGCTCGGTAAATTCATGACATCTCAACTATGCTTGATGGACTTACGCGTTGTGCAGCTGTCCTGCAAGCAGAAGTATTCATGAGGAGCGACCATGTTCATTGCCCGGTTAGTGCATCTTGCCTTTTACCTGTTACTGGCGGCAGGCTTCATCACGGCCTGTTCAGAGCCTGAATCGCCGCAGCCGGAACACAACGCAGGGCAACCTGCAGTAGCGAGCGCCGGGGAAGCGCCGGTCGGCCAGCTCGGTCAATCGGTCGCACCCCGCCACTACCGCCTCGAGCTGAGGATCGACCCGCGCCTGGACCGTTTCTCGGGACGAACGGAAATCGATGTCACCTTCGATGAGCCGCGCGACCAGCTGTGGCTGCACGGCAAGAATCTGCAGGTCACCGAGGCCTGGTTGAGCACGGCGTCGTCCGCGCGCATTGCCGCTAGCTACGAAGAAAAACTGGAATCCGGCGTGGCGCTGATCACGCTGGAAAGTCCGGTCGAGGCCGGTGACGCCACCTTGCACTTCATTTACAGCGCGCCGTTCAACACAGCCTCGAATGCCTTGTTCAAAATGGTGCGGGGCGAGGACTCCTACGCCGCCACGCAGTTCGAAGCGATTGCCGCGCGGCAGGTATTCCCGGGCTTTGACGATCCCGGTTTCAAGGTGCCATACGACCTGGCCCTGGTCACGCCCGAGGGTGATGTGGCCGTCACCAATACACCCGAGAGGACCTACAGGAAACTGGACGATGGGTTTGTCCGCAGGACCTTCGAGACCACCCGCCCGCTGCCCACCTACCTGCTGGCCTTTGCAGTCGGGCCCTACGACCTGGTGGATGTCGGCCAGATTCCGCCGAACGCCATCCGCGAACGAGGCGTGCCGCTACGTGGCGTGACCGCCAGGGGCCAGGGCGAGCGGATCCGCTACGCCCTGCAACAAACCGGGGGTCTGCTGGCCACCCTGGAAGAGTATTTCGGCATGCCATACCCCTACCGGAAACTGGACCTGATCGCCATCCCCCAGAGCTTCGGCGGCGCCATGGAAAACCCGGGCGCTATCACCTACGACGAGTGGCTCGTCCTGATGGATGCGGAATCCTCGCTGGATCAGAGGCGTGGCACCATTGCCGTGCAGGCCCACGAGCTGGCGCACATGTGGTTCGGCGACCTGGTCACACCCGACTGGTGGACGGATATCTGGTTGAACGAGTCGTTCGCGACCTGGATGGGCTACAAGGCCTCAGAGAGCTATTGGCCAGAGGGCGAATTCGGCCGATCGACCCTGAAAGGCGCGCTGGGCGCCATGCAGAATGACTCCCTGGCGGCCGCCCGCGAAATCCGTGAACCGATAAGCAACAGCGACAACATTACTGGGGCGTTCGATAGCATTACCTATCAGAAAGGCGGCGGCGTGCTGTCCATGCTGGAGCGGTATATCGGCGTGGAGGGCTTTCAGAAGGGTATCCGCCTGCACATGGAGCGTCACGCCGATGGCAATGCCAACGCGGATGGCTTCATCGCTTCGGTCGCCGAAGGCTCAGGGGTCAGCGAAGTCGATGCCGCCTTCAAGTCCTTCATCGATCAGCCGGGCGTGCCGCTGGTTTCCGTCGAGGTCGATTGCGAGGAAGGGCAGCAGCCCAGCCTCGAAGTCAGCCAGTCGCGCTACGCGCCGCTGGGGTCGGGCATCGATGCTTCCGCCAGCCAATGGCTGATCCCGATGTGCGTCAGTTATAACTCGGACGGTACCCGCAAGAGTCAGTGCATCATGTTGCGGGAGCGCAAGCAGACCGTACCGCTCGACGCCGAGGGCTGTCCCGGCGAGCTGCTCCCGAACGCAGACGGCGCAGGTTATTACCGTTTCACCATGAACGAAACCTGGATGGATGGCCTGGTCGAGCGGGCGTCCTCGCTCTCCGCACCCGAGGCCCTGGTGCTGGCGGACAGCCTGGACGCGTCTTTCCGTGCAGGCGCGACCGGGTCCGGCAGTTACGTGCCCGGCCTGGCCAGGCTGGTCAACCATCCCGACTGGGATGTGGCGGAATCCGCGATGAACAAGCTGGAAAGCATCACCGACATACTCGACCTTGCAGAACAGGATCGCGTGTTGCCTGGCCTGCGCAACATCGTCAAGCCTCGGTATTTACGGCTGGCGGACGCCGCTGACGAAGGTTCGGCGATATTGCGGCAACGCATGCAACGCTTCCTGGTGGTGGTCGCCAAAGACCCGGAACTGCGGGCGCCCCTCGCCGCACAGGCGGCGGCGCGGATTGGCCTGAACGGCGAGCCTGACGAGGCAGCCGTTCCGGTGGATGAGCTGGAGACAGCCTTCAGCGTCGGCGTGCAGGACCTGGGCGAGCCGTTTTTCGATCGGTTGCTGTCGCAGAGCCTCGCCGCAGAGGACCCGGCATTCCGCGCCGCCGGGTTTGGGGCGCTGGCGCGAGTGGAAGACCCCGCGCTGGTGGCGAAACTCCAGGCGACGATGCTGGACGGTGCGATCAAGAGTGTCGATTTCGTGCGCATCCTGTTTCGGCAGATGTCGAGCAGGGCGACGGCCGAATTGACGTACAACTGGTTGATCGAAAATGACGAGAAAATCATCGGCATGATTCCCGAGCACTACCGTTCCGTCATCGTCCCCGCTCTGGGTGGCGTTTTCTGCAGCACAAACCGAGCCGATGAATGGGAAACGTTCGTCAATGGGCACGCCGAAAAACTTCCCGGCTACGAACGAGACCTGTCCCAGGCGACGGAAAGCATCCGGCTGTGCGCCGCTTTGCAGCATGCGCAGGGCGCGGACTTGCTCACAGCACTCGAGGGTTTCCGTTAGGTTGCCCGCGGCGGCGCGAAGGAGGGGCCGGGCACATACGCGTCCGTGACCGGCCCCTTTCGCAACCCGGCCTGTCTAAGGGCTGGCCGTGTCGCTCGCGATGCCCGGAACGAACTCGATGCCATGAGGAATCTGGATGCTGGAATTTTCGAAATCATTGCCCAGGCTCTGGTAGCGTCCACCCTGGCATTCCGCCAGGAAGGCCTCGGCCACCGCGAAGAACGACAGGTTGTTCTCCGGCTTCTGAAAGCCGTGGCCTTCATCCGGGTAGAGGACGTAGGTCACCGGGATGTCCCTGCTTTTCATTGCTTCCACGATCTGGTCCGACTCGGCCTGCTTGACCCGCGGATCGTTCGCCCCCTGGCCGATCAGCAGCGGCTTGGTGATCTGGTCGACGCGGGTGAGCGGTGACCGTTCCTTGAGCAGTGAGCGGCCTGCTTCCGTCTCCGGATCGCCGATGGCCCGGCC
>JAPHSB010000482.1 GCA_026193295.1 Lysobacterales bacterium | reverse complement strand
TGCCGGCCTGTCCGTGGCAGGTTTGGTTGCGCTGGCGCTGGGCGCCCTGCTGCTGATCCGGGCGCATCGGAGCTAGAGAGTACTGCGCAGATGGTCCGCATCAACGACCAGATAACCATTCCGGACGACGAGATCGAGCTGAGCGCGATCCGCTCGCAGGGTGCCGGCGGGCAGAATGTCAACAAGGTGGCCACCGCCATTCACCTGCGCTTCGATCTGCATTCAGCCTGCTTGCCGGAAACCGTCAGGCAACGCCTGCTGAACAGCGGAGACAGCCGCATCACGGCCGACGGCGTGGTCGTGATCAAGGCGCAGAACCACCGCACGCAGGAAAAAAACCGGGCCGAGGCCATCACGCGCCTGCGCGACCTGGTACTCGGCGCCACCCGCGTGCCGCGCAAGCGGATTCCGACGCGGCCGGGGCGCGCCGCGAAACAGAAGCGGCTGGAAGCAAAGAAAAAGCGCGGTCAGCTGAAGAAACTTCGTTCGGGGACCCCGGACTAAACGCTACCGGATTTCAGAACCGGGCTTGCATTTCCGTGCCAACGACTCTATACTTACTTACAAGTAAGGAAATGAATGACCATGAACGCGATCAGCAACACTCGGCAACAGATCATTGACACGGCCCTGCAGCTATTGATGCAGCGTGGCATGAACGGCTTCAGCTATCGCGATATTTCTGAACCGCTGGGCATCAAGAACGCGGCGGTTCATTATCATTTCCCGAGCAAGGCCAAACTCGTCAAATCACTGATCAGGGAAAGCCACCAGGCGCTGAGAAAAGGCACTGCCGAGTTCATGGCCTATGGCGGCCCTGCCAGGCCGCAGCTCGAAGGGTTGTTCGAATTCACCTTGAAACAATGTGAGTGCGGTCGGCCGGTGTGCGTTGCCGGCGCCCTTTCCGTCGATTTCGAAGAGCTTTCCAAAGGCACCAAGGAAGCTCTCAACCGCTTCATGATGGATACCCTGGACTGGTTCACCAGGGTGCTTGAAACCGGCCGCGAACAGGGCGAGTTCCAGTTCAATGGCAACGCTCGAAACAAGGCAATTTCCATCATGGCCATGATCCAGGGCGCCCGCCAGTTCGCTCGTATCCATGGGCACAAGGCTCTGGAATGTACCTTCGAGCAGATCCGCACGGATCTGGGAATTGAAAGCTAGATATTTTTTTGTGCATTGGTCTTACTTATCAGTAAGTACTTTGGAGAGAAGAGATGAAAACGCACTCGATTGAATGGTCACCGATCCACACGCGAGACACCGCGGTCGTACTCAGCCCGGCTCGACATCTGCAGGGGATTTCGCGACTGGCGACCAAGGCATTCCTCGCCCTGGTGCCGGCGCTAGGCATTGTCGTCGGGGTTGCATGGCTGGTCACCGTTCCGGACGCCGTGCTCTACCTGCAGGTCCTGACCTGGGCTTCGGGATTCGTATTCCTGGGGCTGGCCGTCGAGTCGGAGTCAGCCGAGTTGTCGATCCTCAACCTGGCTACGGGCATCGCCCTGCCGGCGCTGGCGCTGCTCAGCTCCCGCTTCGCGGTCGAACTCACGATCGTCGCGGCTGCGCTGGTTGCCGCCTGGGTTGCCGCCGCCATCCTGCGGCGCTGATCATCGGCGCAGTATCGCGATCCACCGCGCCACGTTGAGCAGGCTCATCAAGGAAACAGAAACGTAGGTCATGGCTGCCGCCTTCAGCAGGCGGCGGGCATGTCTTTCATCCACCTCGTACAACACCTCCTGCTCTCGCAACAACGGCATGGCCCGGCCGAAACTGGCGTCGAACTCCGTGGGCAGGGTCAGCAAGTGGATGGCCACCGCCGAGCCGAGGGTCAGCACGCCGCCGAAAAACATCAGCGCGCCAGCCACCGGCAATCGCGTAACCCCGATGATTACCGGCGTCGCCATCATCAGCAAGGCACCCACTTTTTCCACCGGTCCTACCCACTGCACCAACTGCGTCCTCCATTTCAGAGGAGGGAAACCCTGTGCGTCCTGCAACGCATGGCCGACCTCGTGCGCCGCCACGGTCACAGCGGTCAGCGAACGTCCCTGGTAGTTGGCGGTGGAAAGCCTCACGGCACGTGCGCTCGGGTCGTAATGGTCACCCGAATCGCTGATCTCGACGGCCACGTCCTGCAGGCGCAAAGCGTCGAGCAAGCGCCGCGCCGTCTCGGCTCCCGTCTGCTCGTAGCGGTCGGCCGGCCTGCTATAGCGAGCCATGACCCGCTTCACCCAGATACCGGGGCCGACGAGCAGAGCGAGCAGGACCAGCAGGATGAGGATGATATGCACAGCGGAATGATAACGGAGATTCCGTAGGACCGAGTTCATTCGGGATTCATTCGGCCAAAAAACCATCCCGAATGAACTCGGTCCTACAAAATCGGCTCCAGGAAGCCGAAGAACGATCCCAGGAACAGCACATTGATCTGCCGGCGGGTGCGGATCACCTCGGGAAAGCTGCCCACGGAGTAGTAGTGACGGTAGAAGTCCGGTGAGTCCGGCGGCAGCGGCTCCTTGCCGGGCGCCAACTCGTAAACGGACGTGGATCCATAAAACCACGGCATGAACTCGGTGATGTTTTCCGGGGCGGTCTGGATCGCGGTGCGCTCCTGCTCCTTGTCCGGCCGCATAGCGACGACCCAGCTGTTTTGCGGTTCGATATCGCGCCGGATCAAGCGCTCCAGCTTTTGTGCAAATGCCTCGTCCCAGACAATGAGTCCGTTCTCGGTGTTGAAGCCTTCCGACCGGGGATCGAAATTATGCGATCCGATCATCGCGATGCGGCTATCCACGACGAAGGATTTCGAGTGCAGCCCGACCCTGGGAGCGGGCATCGGGATCGTCGAGTTGTCCCCGGAAACGCTCGAGTCACTGCCAATCCCCTGCTTCTTCTCCTCGATCAACTCGGGCCAGCGCGGGAAGAAATCGGGCGCGTCCGCAGGGTATGGCTTCAGTTCATAAAGGTGAAAACCCAGCTTGCCGACATAGCGTTTCTTGTGCTTGTGCGTATGGCCGTAGACGGTGTCGGCATCGGTTGAGGCCAGCGAGTTGGTCGAGTAAACCAGCTCGATATCCGGATTACGATCGCGCAACTCGGCGAACAGCTCCCGGGCTCGCTTCGACAGCACCATGTAGGGCGACTGGATAAGCACCGACCGCTGCGCCGAGAGCAGCAGGTCGTACAGTTCCTGGGTCGTGTCCTCTTGCGAACGGTCCTCCGCAGCCGCCTGCTTGCGCGGGAGGTCTGAGAAATACCTGAGTCGGGCCACCTCGAAAGCCGTTTCGACAAAGCGCGCGCGCAGCAGGTCCGCATCTTCTATCGCTGCCAGCAGCGAACGCATACGGGCCGGTGGTTCGTAGGGTTCCAATCTGCCTGGCGGGTCGTCCAGCAACTCCGCGGCAACATCGCGCAGATGCTGTACCGGAATGGTTTTTTTGTTGACCCAGAAGGTGTCGAAAGAGGCCCGCATTTCCGGCACCACCTTGCCGAATACGGCGACATCCCGGTCCTTGAATTCGTAGTTCGTATCAAAATCGAAATAACGGTCAGCGATGTTGCGCCCCCCGACAATACCAACCAGATCGTCGACCACCATCAACTTATTGTGCATGCGCTGATTGAAGCGTCGGAAACAACAAGCCACGGCGCTGAGCCAGTCGTGTTTGGCCATCTCGGCCTTGTAGAACGAGGGGTTGTAAAAGCGGATTTCCAGGTTACTGTGCGCCATGGTGAGCTGGACCAGGTACCTGGCCTCGGAAAACGAGAACATCTGATCGAGCAGCAGGCGCACCTTCACACCCCGGCGGGCCGCATCCAGCAACTCGTTGAGGAACAGTTCGCCGCTTTCGTCCTTGCGCAGGATGAAATTCTGCACCTCGACGGTGTTCCGCGCCGCGCGAATCAGGTGCAGGCGAAGGGCGAACGCGGCCTCGCCATCTTCCAGCAACGTCAGGTGGTGATGATCCCCCCCCGCAGCAGTCCGCCCGAACTCCAGTACCGGTGAGTTCTGTGCGCAGCGATCGGACCTGTTCGCCTCGCAGGTCAGGCTGAACTCGCGACTCTCGCTGACCCGGGCGTCGACCGCATGTACCTTTTTAGGCGACAGGGAACAGGCCGGCAGCAGCGCCACGGCCAGGAGCATCGGTACGAGCTTGCGCAAACCGGCTACCGGCACCTAGTGCCCTGCCCCGGCGGGCAATAGTCTGAACGCGTGGATCCGCAAGCCGGGCGCGGGTGCTGCCACGGCCCCCAGGAAACCCTCGGCCGGCCGCAGCAATGACAGCGACCAGCGAGGCGACTGCTCCCCATCATATTCGAGCACTTCCGCGCGGCGGGACGGGTTGGTTTCCACGCTGAAACGGCAAAACTGGTTGGCAATACCCTCCCCTGACGCCTTGACTACTGCTTCTTTGCATGCCCAAGTGCGCAAGAATGCGGCATCGAGTATGTCCGGTGGCATCGCGGACAGCGCGGAGAATTCCGTAACGCTGAAATAGCGTTGTGCCACACCGAGTGGGTTGAGCGCCCGGCGGCGCGAGGGCTCGAGATCGACCCCAATGTGCAAGCAGGAAGAAAAACCGAGCAACAGACGGTCTTCGCTTTTCGCGATACTGAAGTGCAGCTCCTCTTTGTGCACCGTGGCGTCCAGTACCGGCTTACCGCGGTTGCTGCGATTGATGCTAACCGACTTGCCCGGTAGGCCAAGGTAGGCGCCAAGCAATAATCGCAGGTAGAACCGGCGGGCGAACCGCAGCTGCCCGCTGCTGAACGGTGCCGGATCGTCAGCGCCCACATGGCCGTCAAGCGCGCCCCGCAGCGGGCGCGCCAGCCTGCCCAGATCGAGAAACCAGACATGCGCTTCCCCCGCCGCGGGCGGATCCTGGCTGTCCAGGGGAATGACGCGGGTTGCGAAGTCTTTCGGCTTCACTTCCACCGTCACGCTGCTTGTTGCTGAAGTAGGCCTGGACACCACTGGATTCCGAAAAAGTATCCCCGCACGGCGACGAGCGGGCTCTCTGACCGGCCCAGTCTAGCGCATGCCGGGATCGCTGTGCAGCGGCACCTTGAAGCGGGCCCCGTTAACCTATACTTTAACTAGAC
>JAPHSB010000393.1 GCA_026193295.1 Lysobacterales bacterium | reverse complement strand
GCCGCCATCAGCGGCAAGTGCAATGGCGACGAGGCTACCCGGCGCTCGATCCTGGCGGCGGTGGAACGCGGCGGGACACTGCCTTACCGCGGCTTCGAGGACGTTTTCGAGCGGGAAATCGACTTCATTTTCATCTACGACGGTGACTGACAACGTGAAAAAACTGATCTGCCTGGTCCAATTCATGATCCTGGCCGTGCTGGCAACGCCCGCGGTCGAAGCGCAGCTGGAAATCGAGATCATCAGCGGCAATCCGAGTGCACTGCCGATCGCCATCGTGCCGTTCGAGTGGCGCGACCCGTCGCCGCCGCCGATCACCGGCGTCGACGAAATCGTGTCCGGCGATCTCTACCGTTCCGGACTGTTCGACCCCATGGACGTCGAAGACATGGCGGAACGGCCGGTGGACCAGGAAGCGATCCGCTTCGGCACCTGGCGCCTGCTGAAGGTCGACTACATCGTCATTGGCAAGGTCCGCCAGCCCGACAGCGGGGAAGGCCATGAACTCATCTACCAGTTGTTCGACGTCCATACCCAGGAGCAGTTGTTGTCGCGCATCACCACCGTGGGACCGGGCGACCTCCGTTTTGGCGCCCACCGGGTGGCCGACGCGATCTACGAGGCGCTGACCGGTGTTCCCGGGGCCTTCTCCACGCGCATTGCCTATGTGACAGCCACGGGAATCGGGAGTGGGAGCCGTTACGAACTCGTGGTGGCGGACGCG
This sequence comes from Lysobacterales bacterium, assembly GCA_026193295.1. GTDB lineage: Bacteria > Pseudomonadota > Gammaproteobacteria > Xanthomonadales > SZUA-36 > CALKKN01. The sequence goes on along the minus strand of JAPHSB010000393.1, from coordinate 8,539 downwards.
GACGGTTACGCGCCGCAGTCTATTGTCGGCTCGCCCGAGCCCCTGCTGTCGCCCGCCTGGTCGCCGGACGGCCGCAAGTTGGCCTATGTCTCTTTCGAGCAGGGCAATTCGGCCATTTACATGCAGGATGTGGCGACCGGTTCGCGTGAACTGATCTCCAGCGGAACCGGCATCAACGGCGCCCCCGCTTTCTCACCGGACGGCACGAAGATGGCGTTGACGCTGTCGCGCACCGGCAACCCCGAAATCCATGTACGGGACATGGCGACGGGGCGCACGGAGCAGATCACGCAGCACTGGTCGATCGACACCGAGCCGGCCTGGTCACCCGATGGCCAATACCTGTATTTCACTTCGGATCGTGGCGGCCGCCCGCAGATCTACCGTGTGCCTTCCGGCGGCGGAAACCCTGAACGGGTCACGCTCGAGGGCGACTACAACGCCCGCGCCAGCATAGCCCCCGATGGCCGCAAAATAGCTGTAGCACAAGGCCGCGGAAACGAGTATCGTATAGCGGTCTGGGATATTGAGACCGAGCGATTCACAGTATTGACACCCGGCAAGCTGGACGAGTCACCCAGCTTTGCGCCGAACGGCAGCATGATCCTGTATGCCACCCGCGAGGGGGATCGGGGCGTGCTGTCTGCCGTATCAGCGGACGGAAACGTCCGGCAGCGGTTGATTCTGAGTGAAGGGGACGTACGGGAACCGGCATGGTCTCCCGTCATCAGGTAAAATAAGCAGACAAAGATACTGTGGTCGCGTTAGAGGCCACACCATAAAATGTTCTGGAGGATAAGATGAAAAGCGCTCTGAGATTGATCTTTGCATTAATGATTGGTCTGGCGTTGGTGGCCTGCAAAAGCGCGCCGGAGGCACAGCCGGAAGCAACACCACAGCCTGAAACGACCAAACCCGTTGTGGACACCAAGGCCGCTCCGGACGCGCGCGACTATACCGATGCGCGCAATTTCGACAACCCGGAAAGCCTGCTGTCCAAGCGAGTGATCTATTTTGACTTCGACAAGTCCACCGTGCGGCCCGAATTTCGCGGCATCGTCGCGGCCCATTCGGCTTACCTCGCGGCCCACGGCAGCGCAAGGGTAACGCTGGAAGGCCACGCTGATGAGCGCGGCACCCGCGAGTACAACCTGGGTCTGGGCGAGCGGCGCGGCAATGCCGTGTCCGGCCTGATGTCGGCCCAGGGTGGCCGCGGCAACCAGCTGACAACCGTGAGCTATGGCGAAGAGCGGCCGACCTGCCGTGTCAGCGACGAGGACTGCTGGTCCATGAACCGTCGCGTGGAGATCGTTTACACTTCAAGGTAAGCATGGCCTCTGCTTGGAATAACATAGTCCTGATGGCCAGCCTTGCGCTGGCCATCGGCTTTTCAGTCCCGGCGGCGGCCCAGCAAGCCGACTCGACGGTGACCACCAATCTCGTGCTGCAGGTACAGGAATTGCAGGACGAGGTGCGATCCCTGCGTGGGCAACTGGAAGAGCAGAACCGGGAAATCGAAAACCTGAAACGGCGGCAGCGGGACCAGTATCTCGATCTCGATCAGCGCATTTCAGATCTGCGCAACAGTCAGCCGGCTCTTTCGTCGGCATCCGGCGCCGCGGGTGCACAGTCCTCCCCCGGCCAGGGGCCGGTACCGGCAGCCGCGGCTGCGCTCGGCACCGACGTGCCCGAGGTTCGGGCGCCGATGGACACCGAGTCCGCGGTAACAGCCATCGGCGAGCCACAGGCGCAGAGCCAGGCAACCGCCGCCTCGCCCGAGAATGAGAAAGCCGCTTACGATCACGCGTTCCAGGCCCTGAAAGACCTGCGCTACGCGGACGCGGCTGAAGAATTCCAGTCTTTCCTGGGCAGCTATCCCAGCAGCGAGTATGCGGACAATGCCCAGTATTGGCTTGGCGAGTCCTACTACGTCACCCGCAACTACGATCTCGCGCTCACCGCCTTCCAGGACCTCTTGGACAACTTCCCGGACAGCCCGAAGGCGCCGGACGCCCTGCTCAAGATCGGTTACACCCATTACGAACTGGAGCAGTGGGACAGCGCCCGCGCGGCCCTGACCCAGGTCCAGGAACAGTTCCCCGACAGCACCCTGTCGCGGCTGGCGGAGAACCGTCTGCGCTCAATGAGAATGGAAGGGCATTATTGAGTCCGGCAATTACCTCGATTTCACGACTCTGACTGGTCCAGGCACGCCTGCTCATCTCGCTTCCTTCACCCTGTAGCGTTGGCTACAGGGTTCAGTCCAGCTCGGCAATCAGACGCACCTGTCCTGCGTCAGATCTCGCGAAATCGAGGTAATTGCCGGACTTTTGAATCGATAGTCCCCGCGAAATTCGGTCCTGCATTACAATGCTTTCAATGACTTCGAATGGCTCCAGCTCTCACGCCCCAGAATCCCGCGCGGGCATGCTGAAAATCACCGAGATCTTCCATTCGCTGCAGGGCGAGGCCTTGCAGGCCGGATTGCCGACGGTTTTCATTCGCCTGACCGGCTGCCCGCTGCGCTGCGTCTACTGCGACAGTGAGTACGCCTTTTACGGCGGGCGGTGGATGCATTTCGACGACATCCTGGCCGAAGTACGCCGCTTTGAGACGCCTTACGTTTGCGTGACGGGCGGCGAACCACTGGCGCAGAAGCGCTGCGCCGAGTTGTTGAAGCGGCTTTGCGACGAGGGCTTCGAAGTGTCGCTGGAAACCAGCGGCGCGGTAGACATTTCGGCGGCGGATCGCCGCGTGAGCCGGGTCATGGATCTGAAAACGCCGGGTTCGGGCGAGGAGTTGAAGAATCTTTGGTCAAACCTGGATGACCTGGGCGCCAACGACCAGATCAAGTTCGTGATCTGCTCGCGGGCCGATTACGAGTGGGCGCGGACCCAACTTCGGGAGCGCGGGCTCGACACCGTTTGCGAGGTCCTGTTTTCGCCGGCCTGGGGCCAGATCGAACCAAGGGACCTGGCCGAATGGATCCTCGAGGACCGGCTGCCGGTGCGCCTGCAACTCCAACTGCATAAATTGCTGTGGGGGGATGTGCCCGGAAAATGAGCCTGGAGATGAAGCGCAGATGTCCATGACGCAGCAATCCCGCAAAGCGGTCGTACTGGTTTCCGGCGGCCTGGATTCGGCGACGGCGCTGGCCATTGCGCAGGATCAAAGCTACGACTGTCATGCGCTGGCCGTCGACTATGGCCAGCGGCACCGTTCAGAGCTCGAGGCGGCCCGGCGCGTGACGGCTGCCGCAGGCGTGCCCCTGAAGATCCTGCCGCTGGACCTGCGCGCGATCGGCGGTTCGGCGCTGACAGCCGACATCGACGTGCCGGAAGCCGGGACGACGGGCATCCCGGTCACCTATGTCCCCGCCCGCAACACCATCCTGCTGTCACTGGCGCTGGGTTATGCCGAAGTGCTCGGTGCGGATGACCTGTTTATCGGGGTCAACGCCGTTGACTACTCTGGCTACCCGGACTGCCGGCCGGAATTCATCGCCGCATACCAGCTGATGGCGCGGTTGGCGACCAAGGCCGGCGTGGAAGGCGGGGAATTGACCATTCACACGCCGCTGATCGATCTGACCAAGGCCGAGATCATCCAGCGTGGGACTGCGCTGGGCGTGGACTACCGCCTGACCGTCTCCTGCTACCAGGCCGACGACGAAGGGCGGGCCTGCGGCGCCTGCGACTCCTGCCGGATCCGGCGTGACGGATTCCGCGCTGCAGGCGTTCCGGACCCCACCACGTATCGCTAGAAAGCCGGGGACGCAGGCCGCGCGCTTGAGGCGGGGGGCAATATCCCCTACAATTCCGCCTCCTTCCGGGGGCCGTTAGCTCAGTTGGTAGAGCAGTGGACTTTTAATCCATTGGTCGAAGGTTCGAGTCCTTCACGGCCCACCATTTCATTATATAAATCAATAAGTTATCGTTCCGTTCCGTGTGTCGCGATTTGGCTTTGCGTGAGTTTTGCGTGATTGGGGCTCTGTGACCTTTTGACCGCGCCGGTTTCCGTTCCTCTCACAGACCGTATTCGCCGCTTCCAGCAGCCGGTGTAATTCGGCCGCGGAGTAGTGCGTGGTCATGCGACCCGAGCGGTGACCCAGCAAGTCCTGGCGGTCCTCAAAGCCCACCCCGGCCGCCCTGAGGCGTCGTCCGAAGGTGTGCTTGAAGTCGTGGACCCGAACCTGCGGTAATCCGGCTGCGCGCCTGGCTTGCTGCCACCCGGTGTTGAGAATGCGCCGGATCGGGCGGTCGAGGTAGCTGAATACATGCGTGTCATCGATCCCCCGCGCGGGGTCGACCACGGACTTTGCGATCCGATTCGGCACAACCAGGCGCTCGTCGCCGATCTTGACCCGCTCGCCCGGAATGACAAAGACCGAGGTCTCCAGCGGTGGGAGCATAGGCAGCATCAAAGCCCAATTTCATGAAAGCCACGCCCATTGAGCAGCCTTTCACGCCGGTTGCTCAGGCAGATTACAACGCCAGGTGAGTGCCCGGGAGGTGTTGCGGCTTTTGCACTCAGGTGCAGCAACGAGAACGATGTGGCCTCGTCATTATCGTGTGATGTGGAAGGGGATCGGCCGTCGGCGACCTTCCTAAAGTTTCGATGACTCGCCAGGCTTTGTACAGCCAGGAGGGCGGTCGAGAAAGAGTCATGGGTGGCCACGCCTTCTCTCGACGCTTTCTGCGTTGCAGTCCGGGCGTGTCCAATCAATTGTCGCGAAGAGGTGGTATGACCAGTGACCATTCAGCGTGATCCTCCTCGCTAGCCGGGCCAATTTGCCCCCTGGCCTGCGCTAGCAACTCTGCAGGCCGGTAAATATGCCCGTCTTTCATGACCCACCCAATATCACGCGTCACGCGAATGTCTTTTAGCGGATTACCACGAACCACTAACAGATCCGCGAGTTTGCCGACCTCAACCGAGCCCAGTTTGTCATCTACATTTAAAGCCCTGGCGCCATTGATCGTGGCGGCTTTGATGACATCAGCTGCGGGGATTCCGGCCCACTCCATGACCATCAGTTCGCGGTGGTAAGCAAAGCCCGGCAGCAAGGTGGTGTAAACCGGCTCATCTGTTCCTACGATGAGTAAATCAGCACCGCCTGCAGCATAAAATTTCCTCAGTTCCACCAGTCGCTGGGCAAACTCCTCCGGGTCAGACTCGGGCGGTGGAGGGCCACGTTTTTCGAGCAAGTTCCGGGCATGGGGCGTGAAATACTGCGCCTCGTCAGTCCATATCAGATCAGGCAAGTCATTGCGCAGATTAACGCCGCCATACATCTGCAAATTGGCATCGAAATACACCTCGTGCCTGAGTAATAAATCAATGACTTCATCCAGTTCTGAGCTGCGCGGACCACCATTACCGAGGGTAATATTGTGCTCGAGACGACCGAGTCCCATGGGAATGGCTTCTCGGGGGTCGACGTCGTAGCCACCCTCGTAATCTGAAAAGTGACCGGCGGTCGTCAACCCCCGTCTATTCGCTTGCTCAATCAGGACACGCGTTTCTTCAGGTGTGGCCTGCTTGATTTTGATGCTGGTAACCCCCCGATCGGCCCAGTAGTCCACCTCGGCACGAATCTCATCTTCGGTAATATCGTTGGGCCAGGCAATACAGTCATCGTCAGCTGTTTTTACGGCGTATTCACAGCGAAATCCGCCCATGTAAGGCCCGGAGGCAAATAAGCGCGGACCAATGGCATTTCTTTGATCGATGCGGTCACGTTGATTGATTACCCGTTCCGGAAAGTACTCACCCGCGGACCAGGTCGATGTCACGCCATTGGCCAGAAACACCATCCCGGTGTAGTGGACCTCTTCGGCCCGTCCTTTATCGACCAGGTCGTAGTTGTAGTGAGCGTGCAGGTCGATCAGCCCGGGAAGAATGGTCATTTCGGGTTGAAGTTCGATGGCAGAAAATGTGATCTCCTGGTTCGGATCAATACCAACGGCGACGATCTTTCCATCGCGCACAATGATTCCGGGATTGGGCAAGCGCTGACCGCTCTGGCTGTCGAATAGCCAGCCTCCCGTAATGACCGCTTCACCACCCGGCGCATTGGACCATTGCGCAGAGGCGCTGACGGGGAGCATGCAGAACATAGTGAATGTCCACGCAGCAATTATCGAAACAAACCTTGAGTCGTTCATGAAACTGGCCGCTACCTCGAAAAGGGGCTGAGGGTATAGTACGGCTCTTGTCCGTCAAATCAATCTGATTCAGGCAGAAGCCGCGACAGGACTTGCTTTGGCAACACCCAAAAAATGCAGGTATTTAGCTATCAGCTAGGGAGACTGGTGTGATCGAATTGAAACGAAGTTCAGCAATTTTAAGTGTTCTCCTGGCCGCATTGCTGGGCAGCCCGCTTGCGCTTGCCGCTCCGGGCAGCAACAGCAAGCCCAATATTGTCCTGGTGTTGATGGACAATTTCGGCTACGGCGAGGTTGGGGTTTATGGCGGCGGCGTGTTGCGTGGGGCGCCTACTCCGCGTATCGATTCGATTGCCCACGAGGGGCTTCGACTCACCAATTATAATGTCGAGGCAGAATGCACGCCTTCGCGTGCGGCATTGATGACCGGTCGTTACGGAATTCGGACACGGCAGCGCGAGGAAGGTCCGCCACGAGGCGTTTGGTACGGGATTACTCAATGGGAGATCACGCTTGCCGAGATGCTCTCTGAAGCTGGATACGCGACGGGCATTTTTGGGAAATGGCACCTGGGCGATACCGAGGGTCGCTTTCCAACCGACCAGGGTTTTGATGAATGGATTGGAATCCCCCGATCGTCTGATCGTGCTTTCTGGCCGGATAGCAACAGCTTTACGCCGGGTACGCACCCGGATGCAGTGTTCACCCACGTCATGTCATCAAAAAAGGGTGAAAAACCCATTGAGCTGGAAGTCTATGGCCGTGAAAAGCGCAAGACGATGGACGCTGAAATCACGAACCAGGCGATCGACTTCATTCGCCGCAAAGCCAAAGGCGAGCAGCCCTTTTTCGCCTTTCTCCCCTTTACGCAAACCCATGAACCGGTTGACCCACATCCCGATTGGAATGGCAAAACCGGCTACGGGAGTTTTGCCGATGTACTCGCTCAGACGGATTCCTATGTGGGCAAACTCCTGGACACGATCGATGAACTGGGTCTGAAAGACAACACGATCTTTATTTTCACATCGGATAATGGCCGCGAAGGTGTGCCGAGGTCATTTGGTTTCACCGGCCCGTGGCGCATGGGCATGTTTTCACCCTATGAAGGAAGCTTGAGGGTCCCATTCCTCATCCGTTGGCCAGGGAAAATCCCGGCAGGACGGGTATCCAATGAAATTGTCCACGCGATTGATTTGTTCCCCACCGTGGCCAACATCATCGGTGTCGATTTGCCGAACGACCGGGTCATGGACGGCGCAGACCAAAAGGATTTCCTGATGGGGAAAACTGAGAAATCATCCCGGGAGTCGGTGGTGATCTACATTGGTAACGTGCTCTTCGGCGTGAAGTGGCGTCACTGGAAACTATTGCTCAAAGAAATCGAGAAGAGCGCTTCAGGTGCCTATGTGATCCGTGATTTGGCATATCCCAGCGTTTACAACCTGATTGTGGACCCAAAGGAAGAGGTCGCTGAACTTAATTATCTTAACGATACCTGGGTGGATTTTCCCTTGTACCAGGTGCTGGAAGAACACCAGGCATCGATTGAAAAAGATAAGGGTGCTCCTGACCCCTGAGCGGTAATCTTCCCTGCCATTTTTAGCCGAAAAAATAATTGAGCAAACAGAAAAACAGGAAATAACAGAAAACAATGGACGGAATAATAGACGACACGTGGATAGGACAAATTGAGCACATGTCGCGTGATTCGAGCAAGGATCGCCATTGGGTTCCGGCAGGCGGGGCTGTTCTCTGAGTGTCCGGGATTTATCCTGTTTGCTCAGGCAGATTACTATGCCAGGTGAGTGCCCGGGAAGCTGAGAATCTGGAAGATTTGGGAGGTCGTCCTGGAGTACGAGCTTGGTGCGGGTACAAAGCGGTCGCTCAAACAAATACCGGCAGTATTCGTTTGTGGTCCTGGCGCTCTCAATGGCTTGATGCTCAAATCAGCGTAGGTACAGTGTGCTTTGCGTGATATGCGTGTGGGGGCCGGACGCGGTTTCGGATAGCGGTACCGACAAGGGTATCTGGTGCACCAACTGCCACACCCAGCTGAGCCAGGAGTTGTGGAAAGCGGAAAACGTGCACAGCCTGGGGCATGCCCAGCCGGGCGACCCGGGGCGCGTGCGCAAACCGTTCGCCGGGGCGACCCTGGACGATATCGCCTTGGGTCTCGGTATCACAACCACGCATGCAGAAGAATGGCTGGATCCGATGACGACAGCGGACATGGCAGCGGTCTGGCAGCCCGACCCGGCCTTCGAGAATCCGCGCACTTCGGCCTGCCGGGTTTGCCACGACGACAAGTGGAGCGAGGTGTCGTGTAGCGGCGGCGAAAGCAACGAGTGGAAGCGCCACCTGACCGAGGG
>JAPHSB010000292.1 GCA_026193295.1 Lysobacterales bacterium | reverse complement strand
TTCAAATGATGCTTACATCCTCGATGGTAAAACGCCAGTCCGCGGGTTTTGACCGCTGATTGTGCCTGTCAACCCAAGCCCCTACTTGAGTCGTCACTTTAGCTTGTCAATGGATTCCGGACTTCGCGGGTTCGGATTCAAGAGGAACTTTCACCTCACAAAGTTCATGGCGATACAGCACCGTGCTTGGAGTATAGCCGATGTCCTTGGGCCGATGTATTCCGCATGTTGTGTCTGATGACGCGTCTCCGGAAAAGTGTTCAAAAATATTTCAATTGAACAACTCAGGGTGGCCACTCTGTCGGAAATTGTGCGAAAGCTCCCATGTCGGAGCTGTCGTTTCAAGCTGCAGTTATCCACTATTTCAGTCCGTGCTATCAAGCGCATCGACGCTCGGCGGGTTGGGCAACCGGGTGTCCCCGATCCGAGATTTGGCGGACGGTGTGGACCCACTGGAGTCGCCGCGATAAGCAGATTAATCGGACCCGGGGTCGCTCGTGACCTAAATCAAGATGGCCACGCTCCGAAATAGTGTAAGATTTTGCATTATTTATGTGCAAATGGAGGACGACTGATGAAGAACCGATTTTCCTTGTGGCTTGCCGCCTGTTTCGTCCTCTTGCTGGGCATCAGTCTTTCGGTCCCCGCCAAGAGCGCAGAATCGGGCAACGCAGGCTTTACCGAGGCTGATCAGGCTTATTACCTGCCCGAGGCGCTGGTGCTGTTACTCCGGCCCGGCATTGATTTCACGCTGATCGACTTCGTGATCCCCGCCGACCTGCAGCCCGAGGTGACTTTTTCTCTCACCGATGTGGACGGCGACCCACTCGACCTTTTCGGCGATCCTGCCATGGGGACGATTGACGTACGCTTCATGTTGACGTACATCCCGGTCGGTGAAGAGAACAAGGTCAAATTGACCTCGGGGTCGCGTGACCAGGGGGGCGAATACACCGATATGGGCGACGGCGTGTACATGTACAAGTTCGCCACGGTGCTGCCGGCAGACTACGAAATGGACGCCACCTATACGCTGGCCTCGGTCGCGACTCAGGATTTTCGGCGGACGGAATTCGCCGCGTATGGCTTGAGCCGCTACTACGACAACGACGTTTACAACTTCGTGCCGTCGGGCGCCTCCGAGCCGATGCCGCGCGACATCGTGGTCACCGAAACCTGCAACAACTGCCATAATCCTCTGGGGTTGCATGGCGGCCGTTACCAGGAGGTGCAGGTCTGCACTCAGTGCCATAATCCCGATTACCTGGGGTCTGAAGATCCTGCGGAACTGAGCTACGAGTTCAGCGCACTGGTCCACCGCATTCACTCCAGCCAGGAACCTGAGATCGGCACGGTGCACTACCCGGCTGAGATCAACGACTGCCAGGTCTGCCACACGGGCGGCACGCCCACGGCCGATATGCCGCTGGTCGCGACCCCGAACCCTGCACCGGTCTGCGATGGCAGCGGACTTGGCATGACCACCATCAACTGGGGTGACCAGGGCACGGTCGATATCCGGATTAACTCAGCCAATGGCAAGTTGTTCGGCAGATCCAATGGCGCCGGCTCCGCCGACACCGGCAAATGGGTGAATGATGGCAAAGCCTTTTACCTGATCGACAACGCCAGCGGTGAAGTGCTGCAGAAAACCAATGTTGACCTGACGGTCTACGGTTGCGTCGCCAATGCGCCTTACAGCTATGCCAACGCAGACGGCACGGTGGGTGCGCTGCACAGCAACTGGATGACCCGCCCTTCGCGTGTGGACTGTGGTTCCTGCCATGTGAATATCGACTGGGAGACCGGTGAAGGCCATGCCGGCGGCCCGGCTGACGACGACGAATTCTGCAGTTTCTGCCACGCGGCGAACGGTGAAGAATTTGATCGCTCCGTCGCCGGTGCGCACACTGTGCCTTTAGCTTCGTCAGCACTTGCCGGTGTGTTGGTGACGATCAAGGAAGTCACCAATACCGGTCCGGGCATGAATCCGACGGTCGTATTTTCGCTGACCAGCAAGAACGGGCGCATCGACCCGAGCACATTGGATCGCCTGCTGTTCGTTTTGAGCGGCCCGAACGAGGACTTCGACTTCTATGCCCAGGAAAATGTTCTCGGTGGCTTGACTGCGATCGGCAGCGACTGGAGTTACACGTTCAGCGCCAAGATTCCATCAGACGCCATGGGTTCCTACTCGGTCGGTTACGAAGGGCGCATCACCACCGAGGTGAATGGCAGTGACGAGCGTGATTCAGCCGAGAACGCTATTTTCCCGGTCGCGGTAACGGATTCCGAGCCGATGGCCCGGCGCATGGTAGTCGACGATGCCAAGTGCGAGGCCTGCCACTCGAACCTCAGCCTGCACGGCGACAACCGCAAGAACGCCAACGAGTACTGCCAGACCTGCCATATGCCTGGCGCGACCGACGAAGAAGTCCGGCTGGAAGGCGAGCCCGAGGGCATCCACTTCAAGTACATGATCCACAAGATCCACCGTGGCGCGGCATTGGACAATGGGTACCTGGTGTATGGTTACCGCAACAGCATCAACGACTACAGCGACGTGCACTTCCCGGGCGACCTGCGAGACTGCGAGAGCTGCCACGTGGAAGGCAGCTACGGTGTGCCGCTGCCCGAAGGCACGCTGCCCACGCACAGCCCGGCCGCAGCGATTCCGGACATGGAGCCGGTCACGGCGACCTGCCTGTCCTGCCACGACAGCAACGCAGCAGCATCGCACGCACTCGCGAATTCGAGTGATTTGGGCGAGTCCTGCGCAACCTGCCATGGCGACGGCAAGACCTACTCGGTAGAACGGGTACACGCTCGGTAAGGCGTAACCAACGCAGGTTGCACAACCTGCAGCAAGCCACGGGGCAGGATGTTTCGACATCCTGCCCCTTCTTATTGCGCGGGTGATCCTGCCTTGCGTCGGGCTACGTAGTCGGCGAGCGCTTCGTCGATCGCCGGATCCAGCGTTGGTTGCTGGTAGTTTTCCAGCAGGGATTTCCAGATGCGGTTGGCGCGGTGTTGCGCATCTTCGGCTCCTGCCTCCTGCCAGGACTCGAAATTACGCCGGTCACTCAGGAAGGGTTGGTAAAAAGCTGTCTGGTAACGGCTCATGGTGTGCTGCACCCCGAAGAAATGGCCGCCGGGCCCGGCCTCCGCGATGGCGTCCAGCGCCAGAGTTTCCGGGGTGACCTCGATCGGCCGCAGGTACTCGGCCATCATCTGCAGCATCTCGGCGTCCACGACCAGCTTCTCGAACGACGCGGTGAGCCCCCCCTCCAGCCAGCCGGCGGCGTGCACGATGATGTTGGCGCCGCCGGTGATCGCGGCCCACAGTGACATGGCGCTTTCATAAGTGGACTGAGCGTCCACCACGTTGGACGAGGTCACGCTGCTGGAACGGAACGGCAGGCCATACCGTCGCGCCAGCTGACCGCTGGCCTGGGCCGCCTTGGCGTACTCCGGCGTACCGAAAGCGGGCGAGCCCGAGCGCATGTCCACGTTGGAGGTGAAGGCGCCGTAGATGGCCGGGGCGCCGGGCCGCACGACCTGGGTCAGCGTGATGCCCGCCAGGGCTTCGGCGTTCTGCTGGGCCAGCGTGCCCGCCAGGGTGACCGGCGCCATTGCGCCGGCCAGCGTGAACGGTGTCACGCAGACGGCCTGGCCGGCCGAGGCCATCTCGATCAGGCCCTCGGCCATCGGGATGTCCAGCTGCAGCGGCGAATTGGTGTTGATGATCGCGAACAAGGCAGGTTTTTGCGCAAGCTCTTCGGCCGAAAAACCGAACGCGATGCGCGCCATGTTGATCGCGTCGCGGGCCCGTTCGCCGCCCAGGGCGACCGGCTGCCAGTTCTTGTCCAGCAGGCGGATCTGCGACAGGTAGAGGTCGAGATGGCGGGTTTCCGGCGGCAGTTCGATCGGCTCGAACGGGCCGCCGCCCTCCTGGTG
>JAPHSB010000154.1 GCA_026193295.1 Lysobacterales bacterium | reverse complement strand
TCGCCGGAGCCGGTCGTCTGGATGAGCGCGAGGTTCTTCGCCATCCGGTCGGTCGTCCGCTGCAAGAAGCCGACCTCGCCCTGCTGGTCGATGTAGACCCGGAGGTCGAGCTTGCCGCGGCCGATCGTGTCGAGGTCGCGGGCGACGCCATGAGTCCGCTCGAGCTGAAACGATTTCTGCACGCCCTGGAGGACCGCCACGGGCGCATCCGTGATGTGCCGAAATTCTCCGACCGGACGCTGGATATCGACATACTCCTGTACGATGACTTGTACCTGATCAGCCCCGAGTTGGAAATTCCGCGCGAGGAAATCCTGACCGCCGCGCACGTGCTCAAACCGCTCGCGGACCTGGCGCCGAAGCTGCTCCACCCGGTCAGCCGCCGAACCATGGCTGAGCTCTGGGACGACTTCCCACCTCAAGAATCCCACCTGGTATGCATCGAACTGTAGGAGAGGCTTCAGCCACGACGGGTTTTTGTGGTCAGCGAAAAAATCGCGGCTGAAGCCGCTCCCACACCCCAAATCAGATATTGAGCGACCGGCCTCCGTCCACGGCCAGGATCTGGCCTGTGACATAGGGAGCATCCAGCGCCAGGTAGCTGACCGCCGACGCGATATCCCCCGGGTCGCCCAGCCGGCCCAGCGCGGTGCGCCCGAGGATCGACTGTTTCTCAGCGGCCGCGGGCTCATTTTCCGGCCACAGGATGGCGCCCGGGGAAACGCCGTTCACGCGCACCGCCGGACCCAGCTCCCGCGCCAGCGCCTTCGTCATCATCGCCAGGCCGGCCTTGGAGATGCAGTACACGGGGTGGCTACGCATCGGCCGCTCGGCATGGACATCGAGGATATTAACGATACTGCCGCGGGCGGCGCGAAGCTCCGGCAACAACGCCTGGACCAGGAACCACGGGCCGCGCAGGTTGCTGTTCAGCAGGTCGTCCCACTGCCAGGCCAGCACTTCACCCGCCGGGGTGGGATAAAAGCGGGATGCATTGTTCACCAGCACATCGAGGCTGTCGCATCCCTCGCGGACCCGGTCCGCCAGCTCATCGACGCCCGCAGGGCTGGACAGGTCCGCCTGCGCGACGCGGGCGCTGTCCGGTCGCGCCCCGTTGAGACGCTCGGCCAGGGCCTCGACTCCGCGGGAGTTGGAGTTGTAGTGCAGAACCACGTCGCAGCCCCGCTCGTGCAGAGTGGCAGCTATCGACGCGCCGATGCGTGCCGCCGCACCGGTTACCAGCGCCGTCTTGTTGGAAAATGCCTTTTTGCCACTGGACATGCGTCGTTCGCTCCAACACACTTTTCAGCCATGTCTCGCGCCATCCTGCCCGAACCCCCCGCCGAGCTCAAGCAGCTGAGCCGTTCGCTCTCTGCGCTGCTGCGGACGGAAATCACGGAATCCGGCCCGCTGCCGTTCGCCAGGTTCATGGACCGGGCATTGTACGAGCCCGGGCTTGGTTACTATTCGGCCGGCCTGCATAAGCTGGGCGAGTCTGGGGACTTCGTCACGGCGCCCGAATTGGGGACGCTGTTCGCCGCCTGCCTGGCACGCCAGGTCGTCGAACTGGCCGGCATGCTGCCACACTATGACATCCTGGAGGTGGGTGCCGGCACAGGAAAACTGGCGGTCGACCTGCTGCGGTCGCTGCCTCCGGGGCGCGTTCCCGTCCGCTACCTGATCCTGGAGACCAGCGCCGACCTGCGCCGCGTGCAGCGCGAGCGCTTCGCGGCGGATGCGCCCGGCTGGCTCGAACGGGTAGCGTGGCTGGATGAACCTCCGACCGCTGCCTGGCAGGGCCTGTTGATCGCCAACGAGGTGATTGACGCCCTGCCCACCGAACGCTTCAGAATTCACGCGGAAGGCGTCGAGCAGATGTGCGTGACGGTGTGCGAAGACGGCTTTGACTGGGCCTTTCGGCCAGCGCCGGCCGAGCTCGAGATGGCGGTGCGCCGGCTTGAGTCAAGTCTCGGCCGGCCGTTGCCCAATGGCTACCGCTCCGAAATCCGTCCGCGGTTGACGCCCTGGCTGGAAGCAATGACCACACACATGCAGCGGGGCCTGGCCCTGTTTGTCGATTACGGCTATCCGCGCCGCGAGTACTACCTGCCGGAGCGGGTGGACGGTACGCTGATGTGCCATTACCGGCATCGCGCGCACGACGATGTTTTTTTCTGGCCGGGCCTGCAGGACATCACGGCTTGGGTGGATTTCACGGCACTGGCCGAATCGGCTGACGCCTGCGGGCTCGACGTGGTGGGCTACTCGACCCAGGCCCTGTTCCTGCTGGGCTGCGGCCTGGATACCTTGATCGCGGAGCGGTCGCGCCACGGCGCGGATGGCGGACTGGCGCTGAACGCCGAGGCCCGGCAGCTGACACTGCCCGGCATGATGGGTGAGCGCTTCCAGGTCATGGGGCTGGAGCGCAACCTGGAGCCGGGTCCCTTCTTAGGCTTCAGCCTGCAGGACCTGCGCTATCGCTTATAGCGGCGATCCGCGCCTCTCGCAACCTGGTACCGATTTGCACGCCCTCGAGGCCCGCCGTATCGAGATCCCGCGCTTGGACAGCTAGCACGGCAGCCAGGGCGGCGCGCAACCGGCCCGCCTGGGGATAGGGCCGCTCTTCCCAGCCCAGCCGGCCCCGGTAGTCGGCCTCGCAAGCCGCCAGAAAATCAGGCAGCAGTTCCGGGCGGCGCAGCAAGCCGGCTTCCTCGATGAGTCGCATTACGGCGCCGGGCCGCATCTCGCACAACCGGTGCAGACGCAAATGCAGGCTGCACGTTATCAGTGCCAGGTCGCGAAACGATCCCGGCACACGCAGCCGCTCACAGACGGACTCCACCAGTGGAATCCCTGCGGTCTCGTGCCCCACGTGGCTCGGCCACTCCGACTCGGGAGTCAGGCCCTTGCCGAGATCGTGTAACAGCAGGGCGAATACCGCCTGTGGTGTCGCCCCGCTGCGTGCTGCCAGATTCATCGCCATCAGCACGTGCACGCCGGTGTCGATTTCCGGGTGGAAGGCTTCTGGCTGGGGGATGCCGAACAGGCGGTCGACTTCCGGCAACAACACGCTCAAAGCCCCGCAATCACGCAGAACCTCAACGAATCGGCCCGGCTCCGCGGCGGTCATGGCCGCCGCAGTTTCCGTCCAGACGCGCTCAGCAACCAGGTGCCCGATCTCGCCCGAGGCGCAGATCTCCCGCATCAGCTCCAGCGTGTCGGGGTGAACCCGGAATCCCAGCGGGGCAAAGCGGGCGGCGAATCGCGCCACGCGCAGCACGCGCAGCGGGTCTTCGCGGAAGGCGGGCGAGACATGCCGCAGCACCCGGTCCTCGAGATCGCGCGCACCACCGAATGGATCGATCAGACGGCCCTGATCGTCGCGCGCCATCGCGTTGACGGTCAGGTCACGCCGGGCCAGGTCTTCCTCCAGCGTGACGCCGGGATGGAAATCGACCGCGAACCCGTGGTAGCCGTGGCCCTGCTTGCGCTCGGTTCGCGCCAGCGCGTACTCCTCCCCGGTCTCCGGGTGGAGGAACACCGGAAACGAGGCGCCGACCTGGCGGAAACCTTCGGCCAGCAGTTCTTCCGGCGTGCAGCCGGTCACCACCCAATCGTTTTCCTTATGTCGCAGACCCAGCAGTCCGTCGCGGACCGCGCCGCCGACCAGGTAGACCGCTCGGGGCATATCAGTGCTGCACGTGCCTGCGCCATCCACCGAGGCGCTGCTGCCTCGGCGAGATTCCCAGGTATCCCGGTACCGTGCTCTCGATCGACCGCGGCTTAATGCCAAAACGCGGCAGAGCATTTTCCTCGCTGGTGTTGTCGATCTGCAGGGACAGGTAGTTGTCCGTCGAAAAAGGCTTGCCCGGTACGAAATCCATCAACCAGCCCTGCAGGCGGGACAGGCCATTTGGCAATCCGACGATGTGGGGTTTCCGGCCGATGGTTCGGGCGGTGAACTCGACGAGCTCCCGCAAGCTATAGTCCCGCGGCCCCACCAGAATCAGGGTTTCCCCGACGGTCGACCCGTCGGCCAGGGCGGTGGCCACCATGGTCGCTACATCACCTACCCAAACCGGTTGCATACGGGCGTCCGGGCACGCCAGCGGCAATACCGGCGCCACCTTGAGCAGGCCGGCGAATCGGTTGAAGAACGAATCGCCGACAC
>JAPHSB010000069.1 GCA_026193295.1 Lysobacterales bacterium | reverse complement strand
GGCGAGGACACCGACCAGGACGGCAACGTCGAGCGCTGGGTGGCGGCCGGGCAGTGGAGCGACCCACAGCGGGTGCTGGGTGTTCGACTGGGTCTGTTGTTCGCCAGCGAGGAATCGGTGATCGAGCCACTACCGCAGCAACACCGGGTACTGGACACCTTCACCTCGAGCGTGGCAGACGGCAAGCTCCGACGGGTCTTTGAGTTCGCCGTCGCGATCAGGAGCCGCCTTCCGTGAGGGTTCGCGGCATCGCCTTGTTGATGGGTCTGGTTCTGCTCGCGGCCATCAGCCTGTTGGCGCTGATGACGGCGAACGGCATGTTGCTGCAGCACCGCATGTCGGCCAACTTCGGGGCCAGCAACAGGGCCCTGGGCAACGCTATGCGAGCCGCGACGGCGGCGCGGGCCTGGCTGAACAGCCGCCCTGATATCGAACGCGAGAACGGCTGCCTGAGCGACTGCCTGCTGCCGACCGCGATACGAAGCCCTGATGAACTGCCACAACACCCGGAGTTCGAAAGCGCTGCCTGGTGGCGATTGAATGCCGTGGCGGCCGGCAGTCACCCGGAAACCGGCGAGCCACTGGATCCGGAAGCAACTGAAATCCACGTGCCAAGGTGGGTAATCGAGGAACTCCACTACGAGACCCTTCCCGCAGCGGCCTCCGGGTCGTCGGTCGCCGGCGTGGGCTACTACCGGATTCTTGCGCGAAGCAGCGGGGAAGGACCCGGTAGCCTGGCCGTAACCGAATCCATCGTGGCCAGGCCCTGGAATGGCGACTACGAGCCACTGCCTTACCCACCGAACGCGCCGCCTGCCAGTTTCTGCAAGCAGTTTGACCTCGCGGTGCCCTGCGGAATGCAGGCCTGGCGGCAACGCAGATGAAACTTGCCGGCCGGCCAATACGAACCTGCCTCCGGCGCCAATCGCACCGCGGCTTCAGCCTGCTGGAATTGATGATCGCGCTGCTGATCCTGAGCATACTTTTGGGATTTGCGGTGCCCTCCTTCCATCGTTACATGCAACGAGCCCAGAGGGCGGAGGCGGTGCGCATGCTGCTGGCAGTTGCGGCCTGCCAGGAGCGCATCCGGGCCCAGACCGGCCATTACGATACGACCCGCTGCCTCGACGCTTTCGAAAGCGCGCACTACACAGTGTCCGTCGAGCCGCCGGATGATGCAGCCTCCAATCTCTTCACACTGATCGCGGAACCACTCGGCCCGGGGCCGGACGACGTCTGTGGCGCGCTCAGCCTCGATCAGTCAGGCACCCGCCGCATAGAAGGCGATGCTGCCGTCACGGCGGCGTGTTGGGCGGGCAGATAATTCAGCGGGATGGTGCGGGATCAGGAAGTGTTCTTGAGGAGAACCCGCAATTCCTTCGGCAACGCGAATTCTATGGTCTCGGGGATTCCGGAAATCTCTTCCACGGTTTCACCCCCACACTCGCGCAGGCGCTCTATCACACCCTGCACGAGTCTCTCGGGTGCGGACGCGCCGGCCGTGACGCCGACGGACGCCAGGTCTTGCAGCCATTCTTCGCGGATGTCATCGGCCCCGTCCACCAGGTAGGAAGGGACTCCCTGCTTTTGTGCCAACTCCCTTAAACGGTTCGAATTGGAACTGTTTTCCGAACCGACTACCAGCACCAGGTTGACACGCTGGGCCAATTCCTTGACCGCGTCCTGCCGGTTCTGCGTAGCGTAGCAAATGTCGTCGTGCTTGGGCCCTTCTATGGCGGGAAAGCGGAGACGGAGCGCGTCGATGACCGCCTGCGTGTCATCTACCGACAGCGTGGTCTGCGTGACGTAAGCGATATCCTCCGGATAGTTCACTTTCAGGGTCGCTACGTCGTCGGGATTCTCGACCAGGAAGATGCAATTGCCGCGAGGGGGTTTACCAGGCCACTGGCCGAGCGTACCCTCGACCTCCGGGTGTCCGGCATGACCGATCAGCACCACGTCACGCCCGGCCTTGCCATGCCGCGCTACTTCCATGTGCACCTTGGTCACCAGTGGGCAGGTAGCGTCGAATACCTTCAACCCACGCTCGCGCCCGGCGTTGCGCACGGTCTTCGAAACGCCGTGCGCGGAAAAAATCACGGTTGCGTCATCGGGTACCTGGTCGAGTTCGTCGACGAAAATCGCTCCGGCGCGGGTCAGGCTGTCGACCACGAAGCGGTTGTGCACCACTTCGTGGCGCACGTAGATCGGCGCCCCGAACAATTTGAGCGCGCGTTCGACGATTTCGATGGCGCGGTCGACACCGGCACAAAAGCCTCTCGGGTTGGCCAGTAAAATGTCCATCAGGTGCCCGCCTTGGCCGCCCGGCCCAGCAACAGCGCGTCCAGCAGTAACAGGATCACGCCGCAGGTGATGGCGGAGTCCGCGACGTTGAAGGCGGGGTAGTGCCAGCCG
The DNA here is from genome assembly GCA_026193295.1 of Lysobacterales bacterium. Classification (GTDB taxonomy): domain Bacteria; phylum Pseudomonadota; class Gammaproteobacteria; order Xanthomonadales; family SZUA-36; genus CALKKN01. The sequence goes on along the minus strand of JAPHSB010000069.1, from coordinate 558 downwards.
CCAAAATGCACGTCGATGAAATCCACCACGTAGCCGAGTTGGATGCGGTCGACCAGGTTACCGATCGCACCGCCAAGCACCAGGGCCAGCCCGAGGCCCGTGCGCCACTCCTGCCGAGGCAGACGCAGCAGCCAGACCAGCAGTACGACGCTGACCACCGAGCCCAGCACAATGAAGAACCCGCGCTGCCAGCCGCCAGCGTCGCTCAGAAAGCTGAAGGCGGCGCCATAATTGTGTGCCAGGGTAATGTTCAGCCACGGGAAAATCTCTCTTGGCCGATAGAGTTCCAGCGCCTCCGACATCCGCTGCTTGCTGAACCAATCCAGCGCGATCACCAGGGCGGAAACTCCGAGCCACACCCAGGGATAGGGTGGAAAACTGCCGCGGGGCGTTTGTTTTTGCCGCTCAGTCATGCGCTTGGCTCAGGCGATCCGGCGGGTCTCGCCGCCACCATCGACGTTGTCGACGCAACGCCCGCAGAGTTCGGGGTGCCCGGGATCAGAGCCCACGTCCGCGCGATAGTGCCAGCAACGCACACATTTTTCATGCGTTGAAGGT
>JAPHSB010000298.1 GCA_026193295.1 Lysobacterales bacterium | reverse complement strand
CTCCGGCTCGGTCCTGGAAGCTGCCTTTGGCTTGGCGGGCGCGGCAGGGGTAGCTGACTTGGTGGCTGCCGCTGCCTGGTCTGCTTCACCAGACGAAAAGAGCTTCGTGAACAGCATTCCAAAAAAGCCTTGCCGGGGCTTGTCCACTGCGGAATTCGCCAGGGCCGCCACTTCCTCGTCCGCCTCTTCACGCACGGGGACCGGTCGGGAGGGTGCTATGCGGCTGACGGCGGGAACTGGCCCGACGCCCGTAGCGGCCGATTGGGTCTGCGCATTGGCCACCAGTTCCGCCTTCGGCTCCTCGATGCGCGAATAGCTCGGATCATCGCTGACTTCCGATTTACGCACGCGATGGATTTCGAATTTTGGCCGCTCCAAGTATTCGTTGGACAGGATCATGATCGGCACGGCGTGACGCAATTCGATCTCGGCCAGCGCTTTGCGCTTTTCATTCAGCAGGAAGTTGGCGACCGTGGTCGGGGCCTGCACCAGCACCTGGCCGGTGTGCTCCTTCATCGATTCTTCCTCGACCAGCCGCAAGATCGACAGAGCCAGCGACTCGACACTGCGAATACGGCCATGACCATCGCAACGGGGGCAGGCTTCCTGGCTCGACTCGCCGAGTGACGGACGCAGCCGCTGTCGCGACATTTCCAGCAGCCCAAAGCGCGAAATACGCCCGGTTTGCACCCTGGCCTTGTCGATCTGCAGCGCATGCCGCAGCTTTTCCTCGACATTGCGCTGGTGCTTGCGGTCCATCATATCGATGAAATCGATAACGATCAGCCCACCCAAATCACGCAGCCGGAGCTGGCGGGCGATTTCGTCGGCGGCCTCCAGGTTCGTCTGATAAGCCGTGTCCTCGATGTCCGTGCCCTTGGTCGAACGGGCCGAGTTGATGTCGATCGACAGCAGGGCTTCGGTGTGATCAATGACCACCGAACCCCCCGAGGGCAGGTGAACGGTCCTGGCGAAAGCGGATTCGATCTGGCTTTCGATCTGGAACCGGTTGAACATGGGCACCGGATCGGTGTAGAGCTTCAGCTTGCGGGTGTTGTGCGGCATGACCTGCTGCACGAATTCACGCGCATCTTCGAATACTTTGGGGTTGTCGATCAGGATTTCGCCGATGTCGTTGCGCAAGTGGTCACGCAACGCGCGAATAAACAGGTTGCTTTCCTGGTATATCAGGAATGGCGCCTGCTTTTCGGCCGCCGCCTTTTCGATTGCGCCCCATAACTGCAGCAGGTAGTCCAGGTCCCACTGCAGTTCCTCGGCCTCACGGCCCACTCCGGCGGTGCGCACGATGATGCCCACGTTGTCCGGCGCAAGAACGTTCTGGAGTTGCTCGCGCAGCTCCTGGCGATCGTCGCCGCTGATCCGGCGGGACACGCCGCCTGCCTTGGGGTTGGTCGGCATCAAGACGAGGTAACGACCCGCCAGCGATATGTATGTGGTCAGCGCGGCGCCCTTGTTGCCGCGCTCTTCCTTTTCGACCTGGACAATGAGTTCCTGACCTTCTTTCACGGCGTCGCGGATGGCCAGCTTGCCTTCCTTGTTCCGGGCGGAGGGGTGGTAGCACTCGGGCGAGATTTCCTTGAAAGGCAGAAATCCGTGACGCACCGAACCGAACTCGACGAAGCAGGCTTCCAGGGAAGGCTCAATCCGCGTGATGCGGCCCTTGTAGACGTTGGCTTTCTTCTGTTCCTGGGAAGGAACTTCGATGTCCAGATCAATCAGTACCTGGCCGTCGGCGACGGCCACGCGCAACTCTTCTGGCTGAGTCGCGTTGATCAGCATTCTTTTCATTGAATTTTCCTCAGGCATCCTGGCCTGAACACGCAAAGCAGGCAAGGCCAGGGGCCCGGCTGTTACGCGATTCGTGTTCCCGGCTTGCTCTCACTCGGCAGGCCAGGCTTGCCATATTCTGTTTCGTTAAACCAGCCGCCATAGCTGACGGCCCACGGCAACAGCCTCCTGGGCCGCTGCGATAATCCTTTCTTCCGGTATTCTGCGAATCCGTATCAGGAAATCGCGTCGTCCCCGGTTGCTAGTTTCGCGAAGGCAGACATTACGGAGCAGACGTTTAGACAAAGACGTGCTGAACGATGTGTGCGGCGCGAGCGCCAGTAGGCACCATGCGATCCGAGGAGCGGTTTCCGCGCAGCGTCTGATGGCAGCGCGCGGAATGCCGGAACGCTGTAATATAACAGTGATTTCGCGTTCTATCAATGAGTTGCCGATTCATGCCGACAAATGACAATCACAGTGGCGTGCGCATGGTCCACGTTGACGCGGACCGCCAGGGCCAGCGCGTGGACAACTTTCTCTCCAACCTGTTGAAGGGCGTGCCGAGGGCCGCTGTCTACCGAATGATTCGAACCGGCCAGGTCCGCATCAATGGTGGCCGCTGCAAGCCTGCCACTCGGCTCGAAGCGGGCGACGAAGTGCGCGTTCCTCCTGCCCATACGCGCGGGCAGCGCGAGGTGATTGTCTCCGACAACGTCCTGGTGCAGGTGCGCGAGGCCATCCTCCATGAAGACAAGGATCTGCTCGTGGTCAACAAGCCGGCCGGCATGGCCGTGCATGCGGGCAGCGGCCTGCCCTGGGGGCTGATCGACGCCTTGCGGCAGGATCGGCCGGGGGAATATCTGGAGCTCGCCCATCGGCTCGACCGCGAAACCAGCGGCTGCCTGGTGCTCGCCCGGAATGGGCCGGCGCTCAATCACCTGTCCGCACAATTCCGGGAAGGGTTGGTGCGCAAGTTTTACCTGTGCCTGATGGACGGCCGGCTGCCGGAAGACCTGGTCGAGGTCGACGCGCCACTGTCCCGGACGGATGCGGAGTCCCGTGGCCCGGTGGTGGTGCAACCGGACGGCAAGCCTGCCCGGACCCGCTTTCGCCTGCTCGAGCGTTTTCACGGAGCCTCCTACGTCGAGGCGGAGTTGCTGACCGGCCGGACCCACCAGATCCGGGCCCATGCACGGCACATCGGGCTGCCGCTGGCCGGCGACGCGAAATACTCGGACCGGGAATCATTGAAGCGCTGGAAAAAGCAGGGCCTCGGTCGGCTTTTTTTGCATGCACACCGGCTGGGCCTCGGCGCACCTTCCGGGGAGCACATGGAATTCAACGCGGTTTTGCCGGGAAGTCTGCGCGAGGTCCTGGACCGGCTCCAGCGGTGATCGCCCGGACACGCGGGCCGGGGCGTTTTCCTACCTCGCGCGGCAGCGGACGACGCTGGTGATGCGCCTGCCCCTGTGATCTAATTCGCGCCATGTACACGCCTCTCGAAGCCTTTATTGGCCTGCGCTACGTGCGCGCCAAGCGGCGGAATCACTTCATCTCGTTCATCTCGCTGACATCGATGCTGGGCATTGCGTTGGGCGTGACGACCCTGATCACGGTGATCTCGGTCATGAACGGCTTCGAGAAAGAGTTGCGCGCGCGGATTCTCGGGGCTATTGCCCACGCCACCATCCAGCCGGTCGAGGGTGCGCTGATGGAGTGGCGCGACGTGATCGAGAGGGTCGCGCAGCACCCGGAGGTCGATGGCGCCGCTCCCTATATCGAGGAGGGCGTGTGGTTGCAGGGGCAGGAGTCGTCGGGCGCATTTATCCGTGGAATCGATCCGGAGTACGAGGTTCGCGTATCCGAAGTCGCGGACAAGATGTTGTCCGGGAAATTGCCGGATCTCGTGCCGGGTGAGTACGGAATTATCGTGGGTATTGGCCTGGCTTCGCGTCTGAGGGTGGGGCCGGGTGATCGCGTGACGGTCATCGCGCCGCGGCTGAAGGCGACGCCGGTCGGCGCCAGCCCGTTGATGCGGCGCTTCACCGTGGTCGGCATATTCGAGTTTGGCGAGTTCGAGAACGATTCGGCCCTGGCGCTGGTGCACATGGAGGACGCAGCGCGCCTGTTGCGCATGCCTGCCGGGTCCGCTGGTGGCGTTCGCTTGCATCTGAAGGATCTGTACCAGGCGTGGCGCGTCGCCCGGGACATCTCTACGCAGCTGACCGAACAGGGAGCAGGCGCAGACGGTTCGCCAACGTACTACATGGTCCGCGACTGGACCCAGGAGCGGGGTAACCTGTTCCAGGCCGTGCGCACGGAAAAGACCGTCATGTGGGTGATCCTGTCGCTGATCATCGCTGTCGCTGCATTCAACATCATTTCGATGCTGGTGATGGTGGTCACGGACAAGCAGGCGGACATCGCGATCCTCAAGACCATGGGCGCCCGGCCCGGCACCATCATGCGCATATTCGTGATCCAGGGCAGCGTCATCGGCGTGGTCGGCACCCTGCTGGGCGTGGTCGGCGGGATTCTGCTGGCCAATAACATCGGTTCGGTCGTGCCGTTCCTGGAGCAGTTTTTCGGCTTCAGCCTGTTTCCTTCCGACATTTACTACATCACCGAACTGCCCTCGGATCTGCGCAGCGCGGACGTCGTCAAATTCGCCCTGATGAGTCTGACCATGTCGCTGCTGTCTACGCTCTACCCATCATGGCGGGCCGCCCGAACCCATCCGGCCGAGGCGCTGAGCTATGAATAGGCGCGAAGACGACACACGCTCCGTCACCGCCACGGCAGCCACCTTCGTGCTCGAAGCGCATGGCGTGAGCAAGACTTTTCGCCAGGGACCGCGCGAGGTGCGGGTTCTCGAAAGTGTCGACCTTGAGCTGGCGCCAGGGGAGTCGCTGGCCGTAGTGGGCGCTTCCGGCGCCGGCAAGAGCACGCTGCTGCACATCCTGGGCGGCCTGGATGAGCCCGATGGCGGCGAAGTGCGCCTCAATGGAAACTCCCTGTGGTCGCTCAGCCCGCGACAGCGCAGCCGCATGCGCAACCAGTCACTGGGTTTCGTCTACCAGTTTCACCACCTGCTGGCGGAGTTTACCGCCCTCGAGAACGTGGCCATGCCACTGCTGATCCGTGGGGAAACCGCCGCCGAGGCACAACAGCGGTCCAGCGCCATCCTGCAGCGGGTCGGCCTGGGCGAACGTCTCGGCCATAAGCCCGGCGAACTGTCGGGTGGCGAGCGGCAACGCGCGGCCGTGGCCCGTGCGCTGGTCGGCAATCCAGGCGTGGTGCTCGGCGACGAACCCACCGGTAACCTGGATGAGCGGACCGCCGGCAAAGTGTACGACCTCATGCTCGAGCTGAACCGCGAACTGGGCACCAGCTTGCTGCTGGTCACTCACGACCGCAGCCTGGCAGCCCGCATGGATCGCTGCCTGGAACTCCACATGGGGCGACTGCGCGAACCGGGTTAGCCGTGCCCCGCACCGGTGCCGGCTCGTGGCTGCTGCCGTCAGGCCTGGCCATGGGTTCGCTGGCGGCCCTCGCTCTCAGCAGCATTCCACCGCCCTGGTTACTGTGCTCCGCCGCCTGCGCGGGCGCACTCGCGCTCCTGTTCAGGCCGGTGCGTTGGCTGGGTGCCCTGGTGCTGGCCTGCATCTGGACCCTGTGGAATTTTCAGCTGCGGCTGGACGATCGCCTGCAGCCCGAATTCGCCGGGCGCGTGACGCCCGTCAGCGGCATCATTTCCTCCATCCCCCGGCAATATGACGACTACGTCAGCTTCCGCTTCGAACCACGACAACAGGCCCTGACTGGCACGGCTGCAGCAATGCGCATCCCTCGAACTTTGCTGGTGCGCTGGTACGAGGAGTGGCCGCCCTTGGGAGCGGGGCAGGCATGGCGCCTTGAACTGCTGCTGAAGCCGCCCTGGGGGCCGGTAAACTTCCAGGGGCCTGACCGCGAGAAATGGCTGTTTGCTTCGGGGATCGGGGCCGTGGCCTCGGTTCGTGCCGGTCACCTGGAGGCCGAAGCGGGGGCGGGTGGAAATTGGCTGACCGGATTGCGGGAATCGATCTTTCTGCACATTGGTCACAGCTTGGCAGACGCGCGCGAAGCAGGGTTTGTGCAGGCTTTGGCGGTGGCCGACCGTTCCAGCCTCAGCCGGTCCGACAGGCAGTTGCTCGCGCTTACCGGCACATCCCACCTGCTGGCCATCTCGGGCCTGCATATCGGCCTTGCGGCCGCCGCCGGCATGCTGCTGACGCGGTCGCTCGGTTGGCTGCTCCCGCTCACGTCCATGGGCCGCGGTTTCCACCTGCTCGGACTCGGTGGCGGAGCGCTTGCTGCCGCGGCCTACGCGGCGTTGGCGGGTTTCGGCGTGCCGACGGTGCGCTCCCTGCTGATGCTGCTGGCGGTGACCACCGCGATTTCGGCGTCGCGCAGCGTTCACCCGGCGCGGGCCTGGCTGCTGGCCCTGGCCGCGGTGCTGCTGGTCGATCCCTTCGCAGCACTTGGCGCCGGGTTTTGGTTTTCGTTCATGGCCGTGGGGGCATTGCTGTGGATCTTTGTGCCACGGCGGGGACGGGGTGGTTGGTTGCGGTCGCTGCTGATAGCACAGGCAGCCGTCACGCTGGTGCTGCTGCCGGTCAGCGCGGTGTGGTTCCAGGCCTTCAGCCTGGTGGGTTTTGCCGCCAACCTGGTGGCGATACCGGTGGTCAGCTTCGGGGTGGTTCCGTTCGTATTGGCCGGTGTCGCGGCGCTATGTGTTTCCGCTCCACTGGCGGGGCTGACCTGGTCTGTGGCCGGCAGCGTTGCCGGGGTACTCCTCGATTTCCTGGAGGTCATGGCGAGCCTGCAGGGCGAGATGACGTTGCTGGTCGCGCCGTCACTGGCCGTAGCTCTACTGGCGCTGCTGGGCGCGTTCCTGCTGTTGCTGCCCCGCGGCATACCCGGCCGCTGGTTGGGGGTCTTCCTGCTGGCACCGCTCTTTCTTCCTGGGGCCCAGCGCACGGACGCCACTGCGCTGGACATGGAGATTCTCGATGTAGGGCAGGGGACTGCGGTGCTGCTGCGGACGGACGGCCGCACCCTGCTGTACGACTCGGGCCCCGGCGATGGAGCCGGCAGGGATATGGTGTCCAGCGTGATCGTACCCGCCATCAACCGTGCCGGCGGCCAACCCCCGGACCGGGTGGTCATCAGCCATGGAGACATGGACCACGCAGGAGGCTTATGGTCGCTGCGGGCACGGTATCCAACGGCCACATTCGACGCCAATCTCCCGCGTCCACAGCCAGGAGTCGGCCCGTGCCACGCTCCAATGGGGTGGAGATGGCGCGCCACGGTGTTCCGGGTGTTGCACCCGTCGGGGGCGCTCCCGTACCTGGGGAACGACAGTTCCTGCGTGATCGCGATTGAGCGGCACGACGGCCACGTCCTGCTGAGCGGCGACATCTCGGAAGCCATCGAGGCGCGCTTGCTGCTCGAGGGCATGAAACCGGCACAGCTGCTGCTGGTGCCGCATCACGGGAGCCGAAGCTCCTCCAGCCCGGCCTTCCTCGAGGCGGTCGGGCCTGAATTGGCCGTGGCCACGGCCAGCCTGGGCAACCGGTTTGGTTTTCCAAAACCCGAAATTCGCCGCCGTTACGAGACAGCCGGAATTCCGTTCTGGTCGACCGGAGAGTGTGGCGCACTGCGCATCGTTGTCCATGCTGACGGCCGCCTGGCGGCCGACAGCGCCCGCCTGCGTCGCCCGGCGGTCTGGCGCTGGCCGGCAGCCGACGGCTGCCCGGATCATCCCCTGCCACGGTGAGCGGCCGGGTTTCGGGCCGACGGATCAATCCACCCGGCACGGATCATTTTTGGGTATCATTTGCACACCCCCTGGACATCCAGCGATCAATGGAGTGATGAAGCGTGTTTGAAATCATTTACGCCGGTGGCTGGCTGATGGCCCCCATCATACTGTGCTCGATACTTGCGCTGGCCATCATCGGCGAGCGTTTCTGGGCTTTGCGTCGCGCCAACGTGGTGCCGGCCGGCGTGGGCCAGCAGGTAGAAGACTGGGCTGCGCGCCATGAACTGGATCGCCGCCACATCGACCAGCTACGTTCGGGTTCAGCCCTTGGCCGTGTGCTGGCGGCAGCTTTGGTAAACCGCCATCGCTCCCGCGATCTGATCAAGGAAGCGGTGGAGGATACCGGGCGCCACGTGGTGCATGAACTGGAGCGCTTCCTGAACACGTTGGGCACCATTGCCGGCATTTCCCCGTTACTGGGTTTGCTGGGCACCGTGATCGGCATGATCAAGGTATTCTCGGCCATCCTGGTCCACGGCGTCGGCGATGCCAGCCAACTGGCAGGAGGCATCTCGGAGGCCCTGATCACAACGGCCGCCGGCCTGACGGTGGCGATTCCAAGCTTTTTCTTTTACCGCTACTTCAAGGGCAAAATAACCGCCTACGTGGTCTTCATGGAGGAGCAGGCCATCAACCTGATCGAGGCTATCGACCGGGGCAATGTCGCCCAATTGCGTTCCGGCGTGCCTGGCGGCTAGACGTGCGTCTCCAGTACCACACCACCGAAGAACCGACGGTCGATCTGACGTCGCTGATCGATGTCGTGTTTCTGTTGCTGATCTTTTTCATGGTCAGCACGACCTTTGAGCGGCAGGCATTCATGAAAGTCGACCTGCCCGAAGCCAGTGCCGTCGAAGACCGCACCGATCTGCCGGAAAGCCTCGAACTGGTCATCGACAGCGAGGGGCGCATGTACCTGAATGACATGCGCCTGATCGACAGCACCGAGCAGACGATCCGCGCCGCTATTGCGCAAGCCGCCGGCGAGGACCGGTCGCTGCCGCTGATCCTGCGCGCCGATCGGCTGACACCGCATCATTACGTGGTCACGGCTATGGACGTCGCCGCGCAACTCGGATTCGAGAACCTCTCGATCGCCACGGACCGGTCTGACGGACCAGCCGAATGACCGGGCCGGTTAGCGAACCGATGGCGGTTTACCGGCGCCTGTGGGGTTATACCCGGCGCTATCTCTGGATGTTCTTACTGGGTGTCCTGGGCGTCAGCATCGACGCCAGCATGCAGGCAGCCTTCATCAAGTTCATGGAACCCCTGATCGACCGTGTATTCGTCGGCAAGGATTCTGAATTTGGCCTGTGGCTGGCCGGCGCCATATTTTTGGTCAGCGTGATGCGCATGCTGGGCAATTTCGCCGGCGTCTACAGCATGGAGTGGGTGGGGCGCAAGGTCATCGCCGATCTGCGCCAGGAACTGTTCAACCGGTATGTATCGTTACCCGCAACTTTTTTCGACCGCTACAGTTCGGGACAATTGATTTCCAAGCTGGCCTACAACAGCGAACAGGTCGCCAGTGCGGCAACCACCTCGGTGGTGTCCGCATTTCGCGACGTCCTGCTGGTCATTTTTCTGCTCGGAGTGATGCTGACCACCAATGTCCGGCTGACCCTGGTCATGTTGCTGCTGGTGCCGATGATCGGCTTGATGGTCACCGTGATCAGTCGCCGATTCCGCAGGATCAGCCACCGCATCCAGGACATGATGGGCAATGTGTCACACGTCACCGAGGAAGCGGTGACGGGCCAGCAGGTCGTGAAGGTGTTTCGCGGCCAGGAGGCGGAAAAAGCTCGTTTCGGAGCGGTCAACGATAAAACGCGTCGACTGCATCTGCGCATGACCGCGACTCACCTGGCCAGCTCATCCCTGGTCCAGGTCGCCGCCGGGCTGGCCATGGTGCTGCTGATGTACATTGCGACCCGCCCTTCGATGCTGAACCAGATCTCCGCCGGCACGTTTACGGCGATATTCACCGCCATGGTGGCCACCATCCCCCCGCTCAAGCGGCTTACCGGCGTGCAGTCCCAGGTGCAGAAGGGCATCGCCGCCGCCGACAGCATCTTCCGGGTGCTCGACACCGAGGCGGAGCGTGACACGGGCGATTTTGCCGTGGAACGGGTAGCGGGCGACATCGAATTCAGGAACGTGAGTTTTCGCTACGAGACGGATGGCCGGCCCGTGCTCAGCGATGTCAGTTTCAAAGTCCCGGCCGGCAGCGTCACCGCGCTGGTGGGCCCCTCCGGCAGCGGCAAGACCACGCTGGCCGGCCTTTTGCCGCGTTTTTACACGGATTACCAGGGCAGCATCCTGCTCGATGGCAGAGAGCTGGCGGACTACCGACTGGACAACTTGCGCAGCCAGATTGCGCTGGTCAGTCAGAACGTGGTCCTGTTCAACGACACGGTGGCCGGCAATATTGCCTATGGCGCGCTGGCCGGGGCGCCGCGGGACGCCATCATCAAGGCGGCTACCGATGCCCACTCGATGGAGTTTATCGGGCAGTTGCCGGAGGGCCTCGACACCCTCGTCGGGGAGAACGGGACCCTGCTGTCCGGCGGGCAGCGCCAGCGGCTGGCCATAGCACGCGCGCTGCTCAAGGACGCGCCTATCCTGATCCTGGACGAGGCGACCTCGGCGCTCGACAGCGAATCGGAGCGCGCCATCCAGGAAGCACTGGCCGTGGTCATGAAGCATCGCACCACGCTGGTGATCGCGCATCGCCTCTCGACTATCGAGAACGCCGACCAGGTCATCGTGCTGGAGCAGGGCAGGGTAACGGAGGCCGGTACCCACGACGAATTGCTGGCCCGCGAAGGCAGCTATGCAAAGCTTTACCACACGCAATTCGGTCATGAGCGCGCGTCCGAAGAGCAATCGGCCAAGCGCGTCTGACCCGGATCGAGCCAACGATGCGTGCCGAAACTGAAAACAGAATGAATGGGATCTGGTACGGGGAAGATCCATCACCACTCTGGTTGCGCGGGCTGGTGCCCGCCTATCGTGTCGGCCAGAAACTGGACCGCTGGTGGCAACTGCGCCACCAACCCAAGGATCTCACTGATGCCTGCATCGTCGTGGTCGGCAATCTCAGCGTGGGCGGCAGCGGCAAGACTCCGCTGGTGGTGCGCCTGTGCCGCCTGCTGCGCGAAGCGGGACTCCAGGCCGGCGTCATCAGCCGCGGGTACGGGCGCTCCGAGAAACGGCTGCGGCTGGTGAGCGCCGGGTCAGACCCCGGCGAGGTAGGTGACGAACCGCTGTTGATCGCCCAGCAAGCCGGCGTGCCTGTAATCGTCTCGCCCGATCGTTGCGCCGCGGCCCGGGCGCTGTTCAAAAAAGGCGTCCAGGTGGTCATCTCCGATGATGGCCTGCAGCATTACCGGCTGCCGCGCAAGATCGAGATCTGCGTTATCGACGGACACCGCGGTTTCGGGAATGGCCAGCTGCTACCGGCGGGTCCCCTGCGCGAACCCACGCAGCGACTGCATAACGTCGACCATGTCGTGATCAATGGTGACTTGCGAGTCCCTTTGCCCGAACTGGAAACTGCCGGGCTTCAACCTGCCCAGATGACACTGGCGGCCGGCCTGTTGCGGCCGCTCGAGGGCGGACAGAACTGGCGCCTGTCGCAATTCGGTGGCTGTCGCGTCAATGCCGTGGCCGGAATCGGCAATCCGCAGCGTTTCTTTGAACTGCTGCGGGGTGCTCGCATCACGGTAACCGAGCACATTTTTCCCGACCACCATTTGTTCAGTCGCGATGATTTTGCGCGCATGGATCCTGACCTGCCGATCCTGATGACGGAAAAGGACGCGGTAAAATGCAGGAAGCTGGGCCTGGTGAATGCCTGGTTCCTGTCCGTGGACGCGGTCCTGCCCGCCGAATGGGAGGCCGGGCTGTTGCAGGAATTAAACGGCTTGCTGAAAAGCAAGGGATCGAGGCCACGACGTTGAGCGTCAGCTACCACATTGTCATACCGGCGCGCATGGCGTCGCAGCGTCTGCCCGGCAAACCGCTGCTGGAGATCGGCGGCAAGACACTGATCGAGCATGTCTACCTGCGAGCCTGCTCGGCTGACGCGCAGTCCGTCGTGATCGCCACGGACGACGCCGGCATCGCGCGCGCGGCCCGCGGCTTCGGTGCGACGGCTGTCATGACCTCTAGCGAGCATACCAGTGGGAGCGACCGGATTGCCGAGTGCGTGGACCTGCTCGGATGGGGTGACGACACCCTGGTGGTGAACCTGCAGGGCGACGAACCCCTGATGCCGCCCGTCTGCCTGGACCAGGCCGCGGCACTGCTGGCGGGAGACGACCGGGCGGAAGTGGCAAGTCTTTACTGGCCGGTGGCCAGCGCGGAAGAGGTGACGGATCCTAACGTGGTCAAGGTCGTGACCGCCGGGGATGGCGCCGCGCTGTATTTCAGCCGTTCGGTCATACCGCACCCGCGCGGCGCCGCCAACATCGCCGCGGCGCTGCAGGCCGGCTTGCGCTGGAAGCGTCACATCGGGTTGTATGCGTACCGGGCGTCGGCTCTGCGGGCGTTCACAGCGACGCCGCCCGCCCCGCTGGAGCGTGTCGAGAAACTGGAACAATTGAGGTTCCTGGAGTCCGGGCGGCGAATCGTGATGGCCCGGGCCGCCGAGTTCATTCCGGCGGGCGTGGACACAGCGGACGATCTCGAGCGCGTCAGGGCGATGCTCGGGCAACTCTCCTGAACTTCCCGGCATCGTGAGCGGTAAAGGCAAGCAACCCTTTGACGGCAAGTCATTCGCGGCGCGCCTGCCGACGCGCCCGGGCGTCTACCTGATGCGTGATGAAGGGGGCGAGCCGCTGTATGTGGGCAAGGCGCGTAACCTGCGTAAACGGGTTGCCAGTTACTTCGACGCGCGGCCCAAGATCGAGCGCATCATGCGGATGGTGGCGCGGATCAGGCAGATCGAGGTCAGCCTGACGCGGACCGAAGGGGAGGCCCTGCTGCTCGAGAACGAATGGATCAAGTCGCTGCGGCCGCGCTACAACATCCTTCTGCGCGATGATAAATCCTATCCCTGGATTGCACTTTCCACTGATCACCCGTTTCCCCGGATCGCCTTTCACCGCGGTGCGCGGGACAGTGGCAAGCGCTACTTCGGACCGTACCCGTCGGCGGGCTCGGTCCGCGAAAGCATCAACCTCATCCAGAAACTGTTTCGAATCCGCAATTGCGAAGACAGCTACTTCGCCCACCGCAACCGACCCTGCCTGCAGCACCAGATCCGCCGGTGCACGGCACCCTGTGTCGGACTGGTCGGCCAGGGAAGCTATGCGGAGCAGGTGAGCGACGCTATCCTGTTCCTGCAAGGCAAGAACCAGGCAGTTCTAACCAGGCTCATTTCGAGAATGGAGCAGGCATCCCGTGCACTGGAGTTCGAAGCGGCTGCGCTCTACCGGGACCAGATCGGTACGCTCAAGCAAATGCAGGCACAGCAGTTCGTATCCGGACGCCAGGCCGACATCGATTTTGTCGCGCTGGCCCAGGAGCAGGGCCAGAGCTGCGTCCAGGTAGTGTCGGTTCGCGGCGGCCGCAATCTTGGCCAGCGCAGCCATTTCCCGACCCAGGCGGAGAATTGTCCGGCGGAAGAAGTCATGGAGGCATTTCTCGGCCAGTATTACCAGGCACGACAGCCGCCGGCGCAGATCGTGCTCTCGCATGCACCGCAAAATCCCGAGTTGCTGGCGTCGGTTTTCTCCCAGTCGGCCGAACGCAAGGTCAGCCTGCAGGCGCATCCACGCGGTGACCGCCGCAAGATGCTGGAACTGGCCACGGGCAATGCCCGGCAGTCCCTGAAGATGCGGCTTGCCAGCAAGGCCAATATGACGTCGCAGTTCGAGGCCTTGCAAGGTCTCCTCAATCTCGACGAGCCTCCGGCCAGCGTGGAATGTTTCGATATATCCCACACGGCCGGTCGGCAGGCGGTCGGCGCCTGCGTGGTTTTCGACGGCAACGGCCCGGTCAAATCGCGCTATCGCCGCTACAACCTCAAGGGCATCGAGCCCGGGGACGATTACGCCGCGATGCGCCAGGTACTCAGCCGGCGCTACGGACGCATGCAAGCGGAGGAGGGCACCTTGCCCGGCCTGGTGCTGATTGACGGTGGCAAGGGGCAATTGCGGCAGGCCGAAGACGTGTTCGCGGAGCTCGGGTTGACCGGCATTCCGGTAATCGGCATCGCCAAGGGCCGCGGCCGCCGGGCCGGCGAGGAGGACTGGGTCACGGCCGCGCCTTATCGGGCTCTGCATCCCGGCCCCGAGTCGCCCGCTTCTCACCTGGTCCAGCAGATCCGCGACGAAGCGCACCGCTTTGCGATCACCGGCCATCGCGGGCGCCGGCAGAAGGCTGCAACCCGCTCCACCCTGGAATTGATCCCCGGGATCGGTCCGCGGCGGCGGCGTGCCTTGCTCAACCATTTCGGTGGACTGCAGGGGGTCAGCAAGGCCGGGGTTGAGGAACTGTCGAGCGTTCCCGGCATCAACCGGTTACTGGCGGAAGAAATCTTTCGGGCACTGCACTGAATGCGGATGTTTGCGATAATGGGCAGCCGCGCCGCATAGTCCACCAGGCGGAACTGATTCACCGAGCAGCGAACGCACACGATGACCATGACTTTTCCCACCATTCTGACCTTGTTGCGGATCGCACTGGTGCCTGTGCTGGTCGTATTCTTTTATGTTCCCTATCACTGGTCCAACCTGGCCTGCGTGGTCATTTTCGTGCTGGCCGCGATCACCGATATCGCCGATGGCGCCATCGCCCGCCGAATGGGGCAGATTTCGAGGTTCGGCGCATTCCTGGACCCCGTGGCCGACAAGATCATGGTGTCGACCGCCCTGGTGCTGCTGGTGCAGCGCCAGGAGACCTACCAGGCCATATTCGCCATTGCCGCGGCCATCATCATCGGCCGTGAAATCACGATTTCGGCCTTGCGGGAGTGGATGTCCGAACTCGGCAAACGGGCCCTGGTCAGTGTCAGTTGGGTGGGCAAGTT